>CAZTEN010000040.1:0-11354 GCA_964612495.1 uncultured Tissierella sp.
AAACATATGGTACAAACAGAGAACGGTCAATGCTGTACATATATTCCCTAAGCTCTTTATAATCCATGCTATTCCTCCTATACCTTGCCTATGTGTATGTGTGCCAATCCTAGTTATAATTTACCCATTATTAGAGCAAACAAAAAATAAAGAGGTCAATCTGACTTCTTTATTTTTCTTTACCCCTATGCCATTAAAATTTTCTTTTCTTTGTCGCACAAAATTGTTTTCTTTACAGAGCCGACTACCGTTTTTAAATACACTTTATTTTTCCAAAGCTCTGAGATATGTTTTAAGGTTTCATAAGCATAGGTTAAATTCAACTCTCTGTCATCATATTCATGGTCTAAAATAAGGGAATGATCCTTTGATGAAATTTCTACTACCTTTATACAGGGTATAGCATTCATCCCGATAATACTAGCTATCGAATCTCTAATGGACTTCCAGCCTTCCTTATCAGCGACTTCCGTAATGACATATTTTGAATCTGAATTCCTATACTCAAATAAATTTAGCTCTTTACATAAGTCCTCAGTAAGATATCTTCGGATAAAGGATTCATCCCTTTCCAAGAGACGGACCTCGAAGATTTTATCTTTTCCGTATCTTTTTTCAATGTCTTCGAAAATTTTAAATCCTAAGAAATAGGGATTGATCTCTCCAAAAAAAGGTCTAATAACTTGATTGTGCCTGTTTAAAAACTCTAGATGAAGATCTTGCGGTAGCTCTAATTCATTTAGAATCTTATAATGCCAATAAGAGGCCCACCCCTCATTCATTATTTTGGTCTCCATTTGTGGAATAAAATATTTTGTTTCTTCTCCAACTATGGATAAGATATCCTTTTCCCATTCATCTAATTGAGCATATTGAGATATAAAGGACAGGATATCCTCTACGGGCTCCAAGGGTATAATATTCAAATCCGGAAATGGAATATCTTTTTTCTTGTCTAAGACACTGTTTATCTTTATTTCAGCATAATATTTTTCAATAATTCTTTTTTTCCTTTCTTCAATTGAAACAGTCTTTTCACCCATTATTCTTGAAGTTTGAAATCGGAGTGCATGGGCTGCATCCAAGATCCTTTCCACTCTCTTATAACCTATTGTTGGATCCTGAATATATTTTCTTATTCTATTGGCATGATTTTTAAACATTTCAATAGTTGTCCTTGCATTTGTACCCATGGAAAAAAGTCTATTATTTTTGAAAAAGTCATTGTGGCCAAAAACATGGGCCATAGTTAAAATCTGCAATAATAGGGTGTTATCTCTCATTAAATAAGCGATACATGGATTAGAGTTTATAACCAACTCATATGGCAATCCTGTTATATTGTATTTATAAAGATTTTTATATTTTTCATAGGATTTACCAAAGCTCCAATGAGGATAATGTGAAGGCATTCCTACATAAGCTTCGTAGCAGAGCATGTCTTCATAGCTACAGAGTTCAAATTCTTGTGGATAACAATCCAATCCATTTTTATTAGCAAGAACTTCAATCTTATCATTCCATTTCTCTAATTGGTCAATGGTATACATCATAAATTTTTATTATCCCGAGACTCTTTTTCTAACAGTTTTGTAAGTGCCGGAATAATATCCTCCTTTTTAGATATCAATGCAGTAGTAAAATTTGAATCCTTTATATGAGTTTCAAATTCATTTCGAATGCTGCTTGAATAAATATTATATGCTGACTTAACCTCTCCGTAACCAAAGAGATTACACACCTGGCATAATTCCTGGGCCAGCTTAATGGCTTTAGGATTATCTTCCGTCCAGTTGTCTCCATCACTGCAGTGAAAGGTATAAACATTCCATATATCCGGATTATATCTTTTTTCTATGATCTCTAAAGCCTTCTCATACCCGCTGCTAATATAGGTTCCTCCTGACTCCCCCTTATGAAAAAACTCATCTTCATTTACTTCATAGGCTTCTGTGGTATGAGCGATAAAAACAATATCTACATTTACATATTTTATTCTTATAAATTGATAAAGGAGGAAATAAAAGGTTCTTGCAAGGTACTTTTTACTTACATCCATAGACCCTGATGTATCCATAACGCAAATAACAACGGCATTAGATTCACGTCTTACGTCTTCTCTTAAGCGATAATATCTGAAATCATCTTCTTTAAATGGAAATCTTTCTTCATCCTTAAATTCAATATCCTCACCATACTCCTGGATGGTCCTTTCATAACCCTTCTTCCTTTTGATTCTTTCAACCATGGACTTCTTCTTGGCTAATCGTGGAAAAATCCCTTTTCTTTGGTATCCTAAACGCCTGGATATTTCTTTTGTTTCGATTTCGTTAAATTTCTTTTCCTTCATATTCGGCAAATTCAGGTCTTCAAACAAATAATTAATAAGCTCGTCAATAGAAATTTCTACTTCATAAATATCTTCGCCTTCACTGTTTCCTACCTGGCCTGGAAGGTTTCCCTGACCTTTATCGCTGCCAATGACGTCCCCTCTTTCTTCATCCCCTGTTCCGGACCCAATATCTAATATATTCTTCCCATATATAAATTGATATTCTTTGACACCCTTAATTGGAATCTTTACCTTTTTATCTCTGTTTTGGCCGATGATACTTTCTTCTGCAATAATATCCCCAAGATTCTTTCGAATAGCATCTTCCACTAATTCTCTATGTCTTCTTCTGTCCTCACCGGCCCTATCCCTTCCCAAACTATCAAATTCTCTAAATATAGCCATAAGCTCTACCTAATCTTTCCACAAATTATTAGCTGCATACTTTAGAATAACATTGCAGCAATGGTCACAATATCCATTGTTTTTCATTTCCTCAACCATTGCATTATATTTTTCACTTTGTTCCTTGTCTCTAACTTTGGAATGGGTAATAACTCTGCTCAATTCTTTAACAGATGCTGTCAGCTTCTTGTCAATTGCCTCTTTTAAAGGTTGATAGGAGGAATAATCCACCTTGCCCCCATTCCTGACGGTATAGAACATATAGGAAGTAACATCCTGCCTAAATCCTTTTGATGCCGTTTGAGCAATTCCTATTTGTTCTTCTATAGAACGTAAGAATTTTTCATCAGGCTCTAGTTCTTCTCCCGTATTTCGATCTTTAATTTTGATTTTATTGACATAAGCTTCTGCATGATCTAAATAATTATTAAAGAGGTCTTCAGCCTGGTCTCTATAGCCATGAATAAATGCCTTTGAAACCTCTTCCTCCAGAATAGTATGATACTCTTTCTTGATAGTATCTTGTAAAAAGTTCAAATATTGTTTCTTTTCTTCATCATTTATATCCAAGTCTTTAACTTGATTAATTAAGGTCTCAAGTACAATCACAGGATTTATACATTTATGATCTGATTCTGCCATGGTAACATCCAGAGCTTTCATTATAAATCTTGTAGATATGCCCTTCATCCCTTCTGCCGCTGACTCTTCTTTAAGTTCCATAATATCGACTCGTTTTGTAGAGCCATTTTCCACAATATCTTCTCCATTATATATTTTTAATTTGGTTAAAGGATTAATCTTGCTTGAAGGTGCTAAACGCGTTAAAATCGAAAACATAGCTGCAATTTTTATAGTATGAGGTGCGATGTGTACATCAAATTTACTGTTTTTTAACATCTTCTCATATATTTTTATTTCTTCATCTAATTGTAAACAATAAGGTACCTCAATTTTTACGATTCTATCCAGTATTGCTTCATTGGTGTGATCTGCTTTAAACTTATTCCATTCTGCTTCATTAGAATGAGCAAGTATAATCCCATCAAAATAAATCATGGATCCTTTTCCGGGAGATGGAACATTTTTCTCCTGGGTTGCTGTAATCATGGTATGGAGATATTCCACTTCGTTTTTGAATACCTCTATAAACTCTACTATCCCTCTGTTTCCTACATTAAAAGCACCATTCAATGATAGTACCCTCGGGTCATCTTCCGGATATAAATCCAGCTTGGAAATATCTACCGATCCTATAAGTACAGAGGTATCCTGATTATTAGGATCAACCGGTGGAACAACCCCAATCCCTTTTCTAGACCGAATACTAAAATCTACTGCTTCTACAGGGAATTTTTCGAATTCGCCATTATATTCATTTTTTAATCTATAACGGCATACAGGACATAAGTCTCCTTCGATTTTGACCTTTAACTCGTCTTCAAACTGCTTCCTTAAGTGTTTTGGAACAAGGTGTAGGGGCTCTTCTCTCATAGGGCATCCTTTAATAGCATATATAGAAGGGCTCATTTCCAATGCTCTTTTTAAACTTTCCATAATCGATGACTTTCCTGCACCTACAGGGCCTACTAAATAAAGAACTTGCCTTGACTCCTCACCATTCATGGCAGCAGCATGAAAATATCTGACTATTTTCATTAAGGTTTTGTCTATACCAAAGAAATCATCCTTAAAGAAGTTATATCTTTTAATAACCTCATTTCCGTATATTCTCCTTAGTTTAGGTTCTTCTTCCGTATTAATTGTTTCTACTCCCTGATTCGTAATTATGTCATACATCCTTTGATGAGCTAATTTGGGGATACTGGAAGATGTTCCTAATATTTGAATATAGTCCAAAAAAGTACCTTCAAAATTATCCTGCTTTCGCACTTCCCTATCTTTTTTAATTAAATCCAAAAAATCTGCCACTTAATCGAACCTCCTTTTGCAGCCTATTTAAATATCGATATATAACATGTTTATGTTGACTTATAATTTTAATACTATTAAATTACATATAATTTCTTACTTTAATTAACAAAAAAAGAAGTTCTACTGAACTTCTTTAAATATAACCATTAATGGAGTTAGTTTTCAGGCCTTAATATACTTGGATAAAACCCTCTTTGAACAAAACTGTCACCATATTTAATTTCAATATAATCATATTGTTTTAATAAGTCTTTCTCTATGCCTACCTTGAATCCAGCTACTTCGTAAACTTCATATTTTTCACCTATATTTTCTTCAAATGCCATTTGAAGTCCGGCTAATCAGCCAAATCCACAATAATATATTCTTATATACTTATTTTGTAAATTCCTATCTTTTAGTTTTTCTTGTACCATTTCACTAATAACTACTTCCATTTACTTCTCCTCCTTTTTCCTGCAAATTTCTCTCTAAGGTCCTTCCAACTTCTCCTTATCTAAATGGTAGCAAAAGATATGATGTTTTACAATATTTTAAATATTTTTAATTTTTAATCGATAACATGACTATAGCGGTATGTCGGATTTGGACGTCCCGGGCTAAGACATCTTGATTCCTGCAGCAATTCAAGGATGTCATCACCGCAGATTTTGCTGATTTCCTCATTTACTAAACCTTCAAGCTTATCCGGATCCATCTGCACTCTAGCATTCAGTGTCATCTTGACTGTTCCACCATTTTTTAATGAACCTCGGCGGTTTATAGTATCTTTTTCTCCTGTAATATTCCCTACCAGGTAATCGTTCTCATTCTCCTTTTCAATGAACAGTTTCACATGGCCAACAGGAGCTTTTTCATTATCGAACTTCCCTGCAAGACTGTGCAGAAGCCTATCGGCGAAATCATTCCAGTCTGCATTTTCGCTTCCTAGAACCGAAGTCCTGTTCAGCCAACCTAATACAGCTTCACCTTCTGCATATACATCATAATCGATTTCCAAAATGCGTCCACCGGCATAATTATCTACTGTCACACGGCTAAGCCAGTCATCCAAGCCTAAACCGTCCTTTGCACTAAGCAAGAAAACACTTGCATCCGGCCATTCAAGCTCAGCCTGCTTTTTCAAACTGCTAGCTTCACTTTCACTCAGCAGATCGGCTTTATTTATTACAATGATATCCGCTTCCTCAAGCTGCTTGCGGACAATGTAGGCAGCACTGGAATGTAGGCCTGAAGTCCCTCCACCCAGTATGCTCTCCAGTCTTTTTGGATCTGTCAATACCGATAGGGGCGATACGATGATCTTATCATGAAAATGGTCTTTAAGTGGTTGGATCAATGTTGCAGATAAATCTGTACAGCTTCCCACCGGCTCGGCTATGATGATTTCAATATTTCCCTGGGATTGTATGTGCTCTATAGCATCTGTCAATCCTTTGAAGTTGCAGCAGAAGCAGCTTCCATTGACTTCAGAGACCACACTGCCCGTGCGTTCAAGATAGGCTGTATCAACCAATCCAGCTGCCTGGTCATTCGTAATTAGGCCTACTTTAATACCCTGTAGGGCATATTCATTTGCTATTTTATAAAGCAATGTGGTTTTTCCTGCACCGAGAAATCCACCCACCATAATAATCCTTGTTTTCATTATTTTACATCCTCCTTGACTTTAAGAGTTTTATCGTTTCCACAGCAACACTGATCTTCATTCTTTGTTCTCATCAGTGGTTCCATAACACGGGTGAAAAGTAGGCCTGCAACCTGTCCCCCGATTACCGGAGCCAGCATATACACAAAGAAAAAGCCGCCGGATTGATCGGGAAATGCCGCCTGTCCCCATCCGAATATCCATGCTACCATCCTTGGCCCGAAATCCCTAGCTGGATTAAGGCCTGCCTGAGTGAGTGGAGCCAGGAGGCAGATTACAGAAGTAACCGTAAGCCCTATAAATATGGGTGCCAGATTATCGTCCGGCCTCCCAAGATTACATCCTTCTGTCAGTGAAAATATCATTATGACGAGCAAAAATGTTCCGAAGGCTTCTGCGATGGCTGCCAGCATTAAGGAAAAACCAGGATTGCCATTGTTAATATAGAATTCCCCAAATATCTTTGCTGTTGCTATGGATTCAGTCGTTCCCCTTATTATTCCGCTTAGATTCTCAAAAGATGCTATTGCGGATCCGAAAAGCAGGTAGAGGACCAATCCAGAAGTGAAAGCCCCTATGAATTGAGCTGCCAGATATATTGGCATTTTCCTTGCGACCATGCGTTTGGTTGCCACCATGGCAAGTGTGACTGCCGGATTGAGATGGGCACAGGAAATATGTCTGGTAGCATAAATTGCAAGGCTTACACCAATGCCCCAGACAGCGGCAATCTGGAATAGACCCTGATGGGAATCAAACAGTACACTTATAGCCACAGAACCACATCCAAAAAGAACCAGTATGAAAGTCCCTATAAACTCACCAACAAATTCACGCTTATACATTGTTAATCACCTTCCTAACCAGCTTTAGTCCTTTATTAGACCTAGTCTATCATAAGACAAGACCTTGTTCAATAAATTTCTTTATTTGATGGCTTGATAGTCCTAAAATGACTAACACCAACAATTCCAGGAATTTTAGGCATGAAAAATATTTAAAGCAAAAAAATATTAAGTTGTAACCATTTCATCCTTGACATTTTTACAAATATGAGATATTATATAAACAAATGATAACGGTTATCATTTGTTTATATAATAATTAAAAAGGTGAAAATAAATATAAGAGGAGATGAATTTTATGTCACTAATTGGTAAGGAAGTACTACCTTTCAAGGCTCAGGCCTTTAAAAATGGAGAATTTATAGAGGTAAGCGAAGAGGATTTGAAAGGCAAGTGGAGTATAGTTTGTTTTTATCCAGCAGATTTTACTTTTGTATGCCCTACAGAGCTTGAAGATTTGCAGAATCACTATGAAACCTTTAAGAGCTTGAATGCCGAAGTATATTCTGTTTCCACAGATACACATTTTACACATAAGGCATGGCATGATAGTTCACCGGCAATCAGTAAAATTAAATATACTATGATTGGAGATCCTTCTCATACTTTATCTCGTAATTTTGATGTTCTAATAGAAGAATCCGGACTAGCAGACCGAGGTACATTTATTATAGACCCTGATGGAATTATTCAATCAGTTGAAATTAGTGCAGGTGGAATTGGACGTAATGCAAGCATTCTTGTAAATAAGATTAAAGCGGCTCAATACGTAAGAAAATATCCAAATCAAGTGTGCCCAGCAAATTGGGAAGAAGGTTCAGAAACCTTAACATCAGGAATAGACCTTGTGGGTAAAATCTAAGAAAGTAATTGTCTAACAATACAAAACCGGCAGCCAATGTAAAAACATATTGGGCTGCCGGTTTTTGGACTTATTTGTGCCTTAAGACTTTCCCGGCTCGATTCCCGGTAATATTACCATTTTTAACGGCTAATTGACCGGCTAGCAGGACGTATTTTATACCTTCAGGATAGTGAGTTGAATCGGTCCAAGTACCCTTATCTCGGATAGTATTAAAATCAAAAATTGTAAGATCAGCTATGAACCCTTCTTTTAAAATACCCCTGTCCTGTAGCCCTAAACGCTGTGCAGGTAATGATGTCATCTTCTTTATTGCCTGTGAAAGACTAATTACCTTCTCTTCACGCACATATTTACCTAGTATTCTGGCACAGGTTCCATAAGCACGAGGATGAGGTTTACCACCTACGATAGCATCTGTACACATAGTCATGTACTCGCTTCTTATAATCTCTTTTACATCATCTTCGCTGCCATAGAAAATAGTCATAGTTACCGCATCACTTTCTTCTATAAGCAAATCGCAAACAACATCTAAAGGGCTCTTGCCCAGTTCATTTGCTAATTCAGCTACTGTTTTTCCTTCAGCAAAACGATTCTTATCTGTGTCTACAGAATTAATCATTACTCCATCCCAGCCGCAAGCGTCTATCCAATTCTCCCAACGCTCAGGTTTAACTTTATCTTGAATGAGCCTGATTTCCTCACGGACATTGGGATCCTTGAGGCTTTCTAAAAGTTTCTCTGTCCCGCCTGTATGGAATTTAGGTGGGATAACAGCATCTAGCATAGTGCTGCCGGCTATATAAGGATACTGATCAAATGTGATTTCCAAACCCTCCTCACGAAATTCTTCAATATAGGAGAGTGCTTCTTTTGACTTTCCCCAATTAGATTTACCACTTGCTTTTAAATGAGAAATATGGAGAGGACACTTAGCTTCCAAACAAATGCCTGCAACTTCCTTAATTGAATCAATCAGATAGTCACCTTCATTTCTCATATGAACTACAAAGAATCCTCCATAAGCTGCTGTTACCTTACAAAGTTCTACCAGCTCTGTACGTCCTGCATACATTCCCGGCGGATAAATAAGACCCGTAGAAAATCCACAAGCACCATCTTCCATTGCTTGGCTTAAAAGAGACTTCATTTTCTCTAGTTCATCAGTTGTAGCAGGTCTATTTTCCCATCCTAGAGCTACTGCTCTAATAGCACCATGAGGAACAAGCATCATGGTATTTGTTGCCGGTTTCAAGGCATCTATGGCATCCAAATATTCAGCCATTGAATTCCATTTCCACTCATCTAGATACTTTCCAAGAAGCCCCGAAGTTCTTTGCATCATTGGTTTTTTATTAGCATCATCAATAGGGGCTACAGATAGGCCGTCTTGCCCAAGAAGTGCTGTAGTTATTCCTTGCATTAACTTAGCATCCTCCTGTGGATGTTTAAAGACAAGAAGATCTGAATGTGTATGCATATCTATAAAACCGGGAGAAACAATAAGCCCATCTGCATCAATAGTCATATGTGAGCCTTCATTGATATTGTGTTTGATTTTCACTATCTTATCATCTTTTATACCAATATCTGCTTTATACCAAGGGTTTCCGGTTCCATCAACTATTTTGCCATTTTTAATAAGTAAATCTAACATAAATATACAATCCTCCAAACATTAATTAAAATCTCTTATAGCTTAGCCCATATGGTTTTCCTTTTATAAATTTACCTTGCCCTTTTTTACCAATATATTTCCCATCATCAACTATTAATTCACCACGAAGTAGTACTTTATCAACCTTCCCTATTTGTTCCATGCCTTCATATGAGTTATAATCAACACCTTGAAGACTATTTTCATTTGAAACAATAGATTTTTGCTTAGGATCATATAATACTATATCCGCATCATATCCTATTCCTATATGCCCTTTACAATAATCCAGACCAATATTTTTAGCAGGTGTTGTTGATACAAGATTTACAAACTCAGATTTAGTAATTTTTCCTGTCTCAACTCCATAAGTCCATAACATACCTAATCTGTTTTCCATTCCAGGTGCACCATTTGGAATATTCCTAAAATCTTTTTCCCCCATATGTTTTTGATGTTTCCAATCAAAACCACAATGATCTGAGCTTACAGCATTTAGCCAGCCATTTTTAACTGATTTCCAGAGGTAATCCCTGTCATCTTGTTCTCTTAAGGCTGGTGAACATACATATTTAGCTCCTTCAAAGTTCTTTTTTGCTAAATTTTCTTTACCTAATAGGAAATAATGGGTACAAGTTTCTCCATAGATTGAAAGACCTTGACTTTGTGCTCGAACTATTGCATCTATTGCACCTTTAGTAGATACGTGAACAATATATAAAGGGGCACCCATGGTTTTTGCTATATTTATTGCCCTTTCAGTAGCCTCAACTTCAACCATAGGAGGTCTAGATACTGCATGATAATATGGTTGATAATTTCCTTCTTCGATGCAATCTTTTTGTAGCATATCAATTAAATCAGCATTCTCAGCATGGACCATTATA
The DNA here is from genome assembly GCA_964612495.1 of uncultured Tissierella sp. GTDB lineage: Bacteria > Bacillota > Clostridia > Tissierellales > Tissierellaceae > Tissierella_B. The sequence goes on from CAZTEN010000040.1 coordinate 10,575, forward strand.
GTTACTCCAACATCTTTTGCCTTTTGAAGCGCTTTAGCTAGTGCAGCATCATCAGAGTGAAATGGCATTCCCTTATAAGCCATAAACAATTTTACAGTTGGATATCCCGCTTCAGGAAGCTTTTCTATTTCATCAAATACGCCAGTACTTGTATCTGTAATTATGCCATGAAAGGCATAATCTACCATAGCTACTCCCTCAACTTCTGATTTTCTATAATTATCGATTGTGTCGATTAAACCTCTACCTTTTTCCTGATTAACAAATTCAACTACAGTGGTTGTTCCTCCTACAGCAGCTGCATTGGATGTTTCAAAACCTCTAACTTTTTCACCCTTGAAGTCAAATGAGAAATGGACATGTTGATCAACTCCACCAGGCATAACAAATTTCCCCTCAGCATCAATCACTTCTTCAGCTGTATAGTCTAGTTTTTCTCCTATAGATACTATTTTCCCGTCCTTGACAAGGATATCACCTTTAAACTCATCATATGCAGTTACAATGGTACCATTCTTGATTAATAGACTCACAAAAATTCCTCCCTTTCTTAAATACTTAAACTTATAATACCCCACATACCAATCAGTAAACTTATGCAACCCTTATAGAGCTAATGGTATTTTCTAATTCATCTGTATTGACACCTGTAAATACACATGCTATACTTTCTCTAATATTATTTCTATATATAGAAGGAGCATACAAATATGCAACAAATTAAGGGTTCTTTCCAAAGTTAGTTGATAAGCTGATGATTTCATGGCATAATAACTTTAT
>CAZTEN010000041.1:0-1066 GCA_964612495.1 uncultured Tissierella sp.
CCCTGGAGATATTGGGGTTATATTCCCAATACTAAGCAGAAATAGATTCTCAGTTATTTTAAAGGGTATAGCCAAGAGTAACAGAAAAATACATTTACTATTAAGCTATCCTTCTGATGAGGTTGGGAATCATCTAATGGACATAGATAAAATGGATGAACTTAATATTAATCCTTATACAGATACTTTGACTGAAGAAGATTATAGAAGGTTATTTGGTGATAATATAGCACACCCATTCACAGGTATAGATTATGTTCAAGTGTATAAAGAATTAATTGGTGAAAATGTTAATATATATCTAGGTAATGACCCAAGGATAATCCTTCAACACACTAAGGATGTACTTGTAGCAAATATTCACGATAGATTTAGAACTAAGAAAATTCTAAAGGCTAGTGGCGCAAATTTAGTTTACGGTCTTGATGAAATTCTAAATGAGTCCATAGATGGAAGCGGTTTTAACCCTGAATACGGTCTTCTTGGTTCCAACCTTGCTTCAGATAATGAAGTAAAATTATTTCCAAGAGACAGTAGTTACTATGCAGAGGAAATCCAAAGAATCCTTTTTGAAAAGACAGGAGTTAAACTTGAAGTCATGATATATGGAGATGGGGCATTTAAGGATCCGATAGGTAAGATTTGGGAGTTAGCAGATCCTGTAGTATCTCCTGGACATACAGATGGCCTAAACGGACTTCCTAATGAATTGAAATTGAAATATGTTGCAGATACTGAGCTTCAAGGTCTTAAAGGCGAGGAAGCTGTTCAAGCTATGAAGAAGAAAATTTACAGTAAGGAAACAGAGACAATGGCTTATCAGCTGGATGTCCTAAAGGAACAATGCGCAGTACCTGTTGAAACGATTACGGAAGCTTTGAATCAAATGGGAAGAGAAGTTATTTGAGACCATCAACCTGTATTATGCGCTCTCTATTGCCGAAAAAGCCCGGGTGCAGATTGCCGATTATTTCCTCATGGCCAGGAGGGCTTTGTTGGAGGTAGAGCGGCCTCTTGATAGAAAATCACGACTGTTTGCGTTTCTTGATTCTCTGCTCAACAGAGA
>CAZTEN010000041.1:1076-7853 GCA_964612495.1 uncultured Tissierella sp.
CTTTGCGATCTTACTAGCGGTAGCGGGGACAAAGGAACTCCTGTTATATTGATTCAAGGATACTTTGATAATTATGCAACTGAATAATTAAGCTAGGGTCACACTAATATTTTTAATAGTGTGACTTTTTCTTTTATTTTTGATTTATTTATGATATTATTATAAAAAACAATTAGGAGGTACAAGTGTGCAATTTTCCAAAAGAGTAACAAACATGCAAGCATCACCAATAAGAAAATTAATACCATATGCTGATGAAGCAAAAAGCAAGGGTATTAAGGTATACCCACTAAATATAGGTCAACCTGATATTAAAACACCAAAGGAATACTACGAGGCTGTTGCCAACTTCGATGAAGATGTGCTTTCATATTCAAATTCCCATGGTAGAGCAGAACTTTTGGAAACCTTTGAGAAATACTTTGCTAAGCACAATATAAACTTTACCAAGGATGATATTATCGTAACTAATGGTGGAAGTGAAGCATTATTATTCGCTGCACTGGCTGTCTGCGACTATGGAGATGATATACTTGTTCCGGAGCCTTTCTATACTAATTATAATAGTTTTTTTCAGATTGCAGGCATCAACGTAGTATCTATAACTACATATGCAGAAACAGGTTTCAGCCTTCCTGACAAATCTGAAATAGTTAAAGTTATTACACCTAGAACAAAGGCAATTCTTTTATCAAATCCCGGCAATCCTACCGGAAAGGTATATACTAAAGATGAAATCGAATTAGTTAAGGATATAGCCATGGAAAACGACCTATTCATCATATCTGATGAGGTATATAAAGAATTCACTTATGATGGTCTTGTATTTACAAGCTTTGCCCATTTAAAAGAAATTGAGGACAGATTGATAATAATAGATAGCATCTCTAAACGTTATAGTGCATGTGGTGCTAGAATTGGATGTATAGCCACAAAGAATAAGAGCTTGTTTGCAAATCTTATGAAGCTTGCTCAGAGTAGATTAAGTGTTGCTACAATTGAACAAATAGGTGCTGCCAGCCTTGTCAATGTATCAGATGAATATATGAAAGAGGTAAATAAGGAATATAGCGCTAGAAGAGATGTAGTATTCAATGCTCTACAAGAAATGGATGGGGTAATATGCAAGAAACCTCTTGGAGCCTTTTATGTAATTGCAAAATTACCTGTTGAAAACGCTGAGGACTTCGTAATTTGGCTTTTAAGAGAATTTAATGTAGACAATGAAACTGTACTTCTAACACCTGCAGAAAATTTCTATGGCACTAAAGGTCTCGGAAGAGATGAGATAAGAATCTCATACTGCTTAAATATAGATTCATTAAAAAAGGCTATGAATATCCTTAAGGAAGGTCTAATAGAATACAACAAAAGGTAAAAACACGAGATGCTTTACAAGGCATCTCGTGTTTTTAATCTACATATTCAATATCTAAATGAACTGCCTGAGGCATTAGCTCTAGCTCAGTCTTTACTACTACTATTGGATAATCATATTCCTGAGTTACAATTTCATTTGGATCCGGGTCTGTGAATAAAGCATGAACTACAATATCATACTTATCTTCTCCATAATCTTCCTTTGTGATGCTTTCAATCTCAACCATATAGCCCCTAGACTTCTTTTCACCTCTAGTCACTATTACAAATATATCATCCTTAAACTTAGCTGTCAAAGCCCTTTCCTCCATTATGTATTTAGGAAGAGCCTCCTGAATCTCTTTAGGCAAATCCTCCATATCTACAGCCTTAAATGATATCTGGTCATCTGAGCCTTTTAATATCTTAGGTACTATTAAGGCTCCAATTATTAAAATAAGTACCATTCCAGCGACTAAATATTTTCTCACACATATCCCTCCTTATCATATTAATATTTATTCAGACAAGGGTGAATATATGCTAAAAGCCCCTATAATTAGGGGCTTTTTGTATTAGAACAATTCTAATGCTGTATTAACTACATTCTCAACAGTAAGATTAAACTTCTTAAATAGTTGGTTTGCAGGAGCTGATGCACCAAATGAATCTATTGAAATTACTTTACCTTCAAATCCGGTATATTTGTGCCATCCAAATGAAGAACCTGCTTCTACGGCAACTCTTTTTCTAATATTCTTTGGTAAAACTTCATTCTTGTATTCTTCTGTCTGCTCTTCGAAAAGCTCCATTGAAGGCATACTTACTACTCTTGCTCCAATGCCTTTTTCCTCTAAAGCCTTTGATGCCTCATATGCTAATTGAACCTCTGAACCGCTACCAATAAGAATTATATCCAGTTTGTCCTTTTCCCTTTTAATTATATATCCACCTTTTAAGGCGTCCTTGCCACTCCCGTCAAGAATTGGAAGGTTTTGTCTTGTAAGAACAAGTCCCACAGGAGTAGTCTTTCTAGTTAGGGCAGTATACCAACCGGCTGCTGTTTCCACAGCATCTGCAGGTCTAAAGGTAATAAAGTTAGGTTGAGCTCTGAAAACTGCCAACTGTTCAATAGGTTGATGCGTTGGTCCATCTTCACCTACTCCAATACTATCGTGAGTTAAAATATATGTCACAGGAAGATTCATTAGGGATGCTAACCTCATTGATGGCTTCATATAGTCTGAGAAAATAAAGAATGTACCACCATATGGTCTTAGTCCCCCATGAAGCATCATCCCATTTAAGGCTGCCCCCATCCCATGTTCTCTAACTCCGAAGTGAATATTAGAGCCTCCATAATTTTTACTTGAGAAACTTTCTCTATTTTTCATATTAGTCTTATTAGATGGAGCTAAGTCTGCTGATCCTCCAAACAGATTTCCTATTTTTTCTGAAAGTCTATTTATTATAATACCTGATGCTTCTCTAGTAGCAACATCTTTTCCAAAGGACCAAAATTCCTCTGAATCTAAATAGTCCATTGGAAGCTCCATATTAATCCAGCTTTCGAATTCCTTAGCTAGTTCCGGGTATTTAGTCTTGTAAAGAGAGTATTTTTCATTCCAAAGAGATTCTTCATCCTCACCCCTTGTTATAAGGTCTTTCATATATTCCCTTACTTCATCTGAAACGAAGAACTTATCATTATCCCAACTTAGGTTTTTCTTTAAAACATCCATATTTTCATCACCAAGTGGTTCCCCATGGGCTGATGATTTTCCTTGTCTTAATGTACCATATCCGATTTCAGTCCTAATTTCTATAAGGGTTGGTTTATAACATTTCTTAGCTTTTCCAATGGCTTTTTGAATTTCATCTATATTATTTCCGTCTTCTACAAGTAGAGTTGCCCAGCCCAAGGCTTCAAATCTTCCTCTTACGCTTTCATGAAAGGCTAGGTCAGTTCCTCCCTCAATAGTGATGGAGTTTGAATCATATAGTACTATTAGCTTATCTAATCCAAGGGATCCTGCTAAGGATACAGCTTCATTACTTACTCCTTCCATTAAACATCCATCTCCAGATAGAATGTAAGTATAATGATCAATAAGTTTTATATCCTCTGTATTGAACTTATGAGCTAAGTGTGCTTCTGCCATGGCCATTCCTACCCCATTGGCAATTCCTTGCCCAAGTGGTCCTGTAGTGGCTTCTACACCAATAGTATGACCATATTCAGGGTGACCTGGGGTCTTGCTGTCAAGTTGTCTAAAACGTTTTAATTCATCTAGTGACAGTCCATATTCAAATAAATGTAGTAACGAATAAAGTAAAGCTGAGCCATGACCTGCTGATAATATGAACCTATCCCTATTTATCCACTGTGGATTCTTCGGATTATGCTTCATTACCTTTGACCATAGAGTATAAGCCATTGGGGCTGCCCCAAGAGGAAGTCCCGGATGACCGGATTTAGCTTGCTCCACCTGCTCTACTGACAGCATTCTTATGGTCTTAATAGTTAAATCGTCTATATTCATTAATAGTCCTCCTAATTTGTGATTTTATTTTTATGGTATTTTTTAATTATTGTACTGATTTCTTATCAAGTATAACATTTATAAGAAATCTTGGAAGTGCAATTTGTCGTTTGATTCTTGAAGGATCCTGGATAAGCCTATAAAACCATTCTAATCCTAATTTTATAAATATTTCGGGTGCTCTCTTAGCATTTCCAGCCAGAATGTCCATTACTCCTCCATTACCAATAATTACTTTTCCCTTAATTCGAGCCTTATTGGCATCAATCCAAAGCTCTTGTTTAGGAAAACCAAAGCCTACAAAGATAATATCCGGATTGGATTTATTAATTTCCTCAATTATTCTTTCCTCTTCTGCCTCGCCCTTAAGTCCTAAGTGGCTGCCTTTAAAATATCCATGATGTAAACCAGCGATTTTTACATTAGGGTAATCCTTTTTTATTTTAGCTCCAGCCCCTTTAGCTATACCGTCTTTTCCTCCAAGGAGATAAACACTATATGATTTCTCATTGGCAATATCCAATAGCTTCATAGATGTATCAAAGCCTGTAACCCTTTCCTTCAAAGGCTTATTCTTTAGTCTAGAGCCGTAAATCAACCCGATTCCATCAGGTATTATTAAATCCCCTTTATTAATTAAAATCTTAAGATTTTCATCTTCCTTAGCCGCCATAACTATTTCAGTATTTGGTGTAAATATTACCCTTAAGCTATCTCCCTCTAAGTATTCTCTCAATTTAAGGACAACTTCCTCTAAAGTAGTATTTTGTATTTCAACCCCAAATATTCTAATCTTCTCCACCATTTCACCTACCTTAAGATTTCTAGAGCCATTTTTACATTTTTAAGAGCTTTATCCCTTAAATCTTCTTTTAGTTTATCTAATTCTGCTTTAATCTCCTTCTGATTATTCCAGACATAGTCTATATCCTCTAGAAGTTTTTGTTTATCCAATTCTTCGACATTAGTCATATGCTTCATTCCAATACTCTCCAGTATGCCTGAAATCTTTGGATCATAAACAAGTCCTACCATAGGTACTGACTGTGTTGCAGCATAGATTAGAGAGTGAAGCCTCATTGCAACTATTATATCTAACTTATTTATAATACCCATAAGGTCTTCAACTTGATACTTATCCTTGAGTATGTAGACTCCTTCTTCTTCTACTAGGTTCATAACCTTTTGGCTAAAGACCAAGTCCTCAGGATAGTGCATAGGTATTAGCAGAACCTTAGTTTTATATCTTCTAAGAATCTCATCTATTACACTAGCCATTTTAACTTCGAGACCTTCTGCCTTCTTCCACTCTCTTAAGGATATACCTATTAAAGGTCCCAAATTATCCACGGCCTCCTTATTAAGGATATCTAAAATTATATCTTCTTTTGAAGGTTCCAATGTAAAAACCGGGTCTGCTGTTACATATGTCCTTTTGTTACGAACTCCTATTGTTTCTATATACTTCCTAGATCCTTCATCTCTAAGGGTAATTACATCCACCTTATTTAATACTATTTTTGTTAACTTCCTGTTTATTCCCCCATCTATGGGTCCAATTCCATTAGAATAAACCATTACCTGCTTACGGAAAAACTTTGCCATAGACATTACAGCAAGATAATACCAAAGAGATCTATTACTGGTTACATCTTGAAGAAGACTGCCGCCACCGCTAATCAATAAGGATGTACTTCTTATTGCTTTTATTACTTTAAAAAGGTTAAAACGATTTACGGCTCTTACAGGATACATCCCCTCTGTCTTCAATGGGTTGTAGGAAAGTACCACTATATCAATATCTTTATTCATTTCTCTTAAGTCCTTCACTATGGCCTTTAAAATGGCATCATCACCACTGTTATCAAAGCCAAAGTAGCCGGACATGAGTATGGATTTGTTTCCCATATTGATTATTCTCCTTTAAACTTCATATCTTCTTATTCTGTCAAGGGTCAAAATAAGCCCTACTATTATCCAAAATGTAAATATTATTCTAGGTAGATAAAGGACGTTTTCGGCCATACCATGTGTCAGAACTCCTCCTAGACTTGAAAGTGCCCCAGCTGATAGAATTCTAATATATCTGTCTTCTGATTTAACTAGCTTTAATATTCCGTACTTAAACAAAATAAATAATAAGAACAAGAATACTAAAAGTCCCGGTATGCCCATCTCTACTGCTGTTTGAAGATAAGTGTTATGTGAGTGATAGATAGGCATAGTTCTTATATAGGTTTCAAATATTTGTTTAAAGGGGAGATGACCAAAGCCTACTCCTGCTATGGGATAATCCCTTATTATATCCATTGTAATTTCCCACATGGTAAATCTATATGCAATGGATGAATCCGCAAAGTTCCCTATACTCATAATTCTGTTTAGGATTGACTGAGGCAGAAAGTATACCGCTCCTAAAGATATCGGAACTACTAATAGTAAAAGTCTTTTTTCCAATAATAATATAAATACAAGGGCAGAAAACGCAAAACCAACCCAAGACCCTCTTGATAGGGTCATTAACATGGCAAGTATCATTATGAGAGTGGTACCTAAAAAAACAATCTTCTTTGAAATCTTCTTGGTATACCAGAATAAACTTACGGATAGGGGTATAATCATGATTAAGTATTCCGCCAAAATATTTGGATTATGAAAAACAGAATATACTCTCACCCTTACATCAGGATTGTTCTCCACATCAAGCCAAGCATCGTCTATTTCTACACCTACTACATACTGATACAATCCATATAGGGCAACCACAGTTGCTGAAAATACTAAGACCGTAACTAGGGCATTAAATACATTTTTACTCTTAATACTATTTACCATTACAAATACAAAGCTTAGGCCTCCCAGATGAAGTGCTAAA
>CAZTEN010000041.1:7863-11103 GCA_964612495.1 uncultured Tissierella sp.
GAGATTGATGTAAATGTAGAAATCACAATAATAATCAAATATAGAATTACCGGTATGTCCATATTTGATTTAGTAATCTCATTATGGTCATTCATTATGTCATTGACTAAATAAACAGCTACTAGGGAGTACATCATCAATAGTCCTGCCATATCCGGTAAAAATGGCATAAGAAAAGCTGCAGCCATTAACATTAACTTTATAGCTACCACCATTGATCACCTACCTCATCTGCAGAAAATAAACATATAATAAATTTAAATATTATTGAATTAAGTAATATTTTCTTAATATTTGTCTTATCAATAACTTTATTAAAAGATTTATTAAATCCCCTAATAAGAGAAAAGAAGATACTGTTAACTTCAAGCCTTTTAAAGCATGAATTAAAAATCTTTAAAATCTTGTTGATTATATCTACAAGCCAAGAATAAATCTTATAAAAAAAGCTAAGATCTATAAGACTCTTATCTGAAGTGAAAACATCCTTGACTACAGAGCCCTTAAATATATATCTTAAAAAACCTAATTTAGCATCTGCTGCCTTTTTTACAAAGCTTTTTTCATAATAGCCTGAAAAGAAGTCCCAGAGCTTGACCAGGTACCTTACTATTATGCTGTTATACATACTACCACTCCTAGCCTACTCTAATTCAACGCCCATAACCCTTGCAAAGAATGCAATGCTCTTGTTCTTAACTCTAAATTCAACACCTATTCTAATTTGTTCATCTCCTGCTATTATAACATCAGGATTGTTCTTTACATCAGCTGCTACTTTAAATGTTGCATCATACTTTTCAGGTACATCCATGTTAACCCATTTACCATCAACCTCTACGGGTTCTTGATATGGGCTATATTCCACATCCTCAATAATCCCTATATATCCCCCCTTATCATAATGATAAATTGGATCCCCTTCCTTTATACTCTCCACTGTTTCAATTCTAATATCGGATACCTCAAATACAATAGTTGCCGGTGTAGTCTCACTAGCCACTATAGGTCTTGATTTAAGCCTAGATGCTCCTCCAATTATTAATAAAGCTACTATCAGTAATACGGATAAATCGATTATGTTGATTATTCCAAATAATTTACCCTTTTCATTAATTATCTTCATCAAATTACCTCCACTTATTTAAAATCTCATTATATATTTCTAGGTGATGGCGACCCATAGCCCTAGATGAATAATTGTTATTTACATCATTATAAAGTTTTTCTCCAAGCTTATATAATAAATTCTTATCCTCTGAAAGGAATATGATTCTCTCAGCTAAGGCTTCCCAATCACCAACTTTTATCAAATATCCATTATCTCCATCTCTAATTAAATTCCTGATTCCACCTACATTTGTAGTAATTACAGTCTTCTTCATCCTTGCACCTTCTAAGATTACATATGGAAAGCTTTCACTAATAGATGTGAGCACATTTATATCGATGGCATTAAAAAATGAATCAGTATCCTTCACATAGCCTAGGAAAAAGACATTATTATTTAAGCCTAAGTCTGAAACCATGGTCTTAAGCCTATTTTCATCATTTCCATCTCCGGCTATTAAAAATATTATATCCTTTTGAGCTTTGATTACTCTGTTTGCAGCCTTTATAAAGGTTTCATGATCCTTTACAACATCTAGTCTAGCAACTATACCTACAAGAGGCATTCCCCTATGAGCTATATTATAGTTTGATAAAAATTCGTCTTTGCTCTTTAAGCTAGGCATATCTTCAAAATCTATACCATTATATGCTACGAATATGGACTCTTCCTTAAAGCCCCTGTCCATTAGCATATCCTTAAAGGAGTCAGATATAGCTATATAATAGTTGAATATTTTAAGAGCAATGTTATTTAAGCTAGTATAGACCAGTCTTTTATAGAAGTTGTCCTTAAAATCCAGCTTATAATCGCTATGAATAGTTGTAACCATAGGTTTATTAATCTTTCTCTTTAAGAACATAGCGACAAAGTTGGCTCTAGCCCCATGACAGTGAACTATATCATAACCATATTTATTTATATCATCTGCCAGCCTATTTACAACGCTCATATCAGATCTGGATTTCTGCTTATATACATCAATATTAATGCCTTCTTTTTTGACATCTTCATAGAATGCATCCTCGATAAAACATACAACTCGAGCATCCACTAAACTATCTAAGCCTTTCAGCAGGGAAATTATATGGGTCTTTGCCCCTCCAGTATCTCCTCCACTTATTAAATGTAGTACTTTCACACTTACCCTCCTCTCACTTAAACTACTTTCAATCTATCTTATTTCATAATCTCCTCTTACCATAAATATTGCATCTGTAGTACAATAAACACCTCTACCATCATTTCTAGGCACTAGCAACAAATGATATGGGGGTATATCACCACCTTGACCTATATCTACACCTTGGGTGATGTCCTGAAGACCGCCGAGTTCGCTTACTATGGCTGTAGCCTTTCCACCCCTTAATATTATCTCAGTTCCTGCCTTAGCTATTAAAAATTTTCCTTTGCTAAGGTCTACAATCTCCAGCTCATAAGAAGATTTAGATTTACTTTCTAATTTTTCGTCGATATATGATTTAAGCTGATTAATACTTTTATTTACATAGCTTAATGTTACTAGTGGATCTGATTCAGATCCTGGTTCCGAAAACACATAAGTTGAACCCAATAAAACTACTGCAGCACTAAGAGCGACAAATGATTTCTTAATTTTCATAATGAACCTCCTTATTTTTAATCCTAAATGATATTATACTATAAAAAAAGATACTAAAGAAGGATTAATCTAGCATTTTTTCAAATGCATCTCTTATGGTCTTATATGAAGCAAAAAACAAAAAAAATAAGCATTTTCATGCTTATTTTTTTTGTTTAATATGTATTGATGTATCTAGGATATTGTCTTATTTTAAGCCTATGCTTATTCTTAGAGCTTCATCTACGCTTTCCATCATATCCTCATCAAATCTACCAATTTTTTCTCTAAGCCGTTTCTTATCTATTGTTCTAATCTGCTCTAATAATACCACCGAGTCCTTAGGCAATCCAAAATCAGTAGCATTTATCTCTATATGTGTAGGCAGTCTAGCTTTATTTATTTGAGATGTTATAGCTGCAATTATTATAGTTGGGCTATATTTATTGCCCACATCATTTTGAACTACTAATACCGGCCTTACTCCACCCTGTTCAGATCCAATAACTGGACTTAAATCAGCATAGAA
>CAZTEN010000042.1:0-1474 GCA_964612495.1 uncultured Tissierella sp.
ATAGTTAGAGTAGGTAAATGGTCAGCAAGAGGACCACTTTTTATCCCATATTTATTTTTCATTTCCTGAGTAGAAAAGCCTCCAAATAAGATACTATCACCTTTTGAACGAATCCTGCCAAATCCTGCATCATCTACTCCACGTTCATAAATATTTTGGGAAAGTCTCTTTTCAGATTCTTTTAATCTTCCTCTAGCCTCACTACGTTCAATGTATTGGATTCTTTCCTCTATCAATTCTTGTTTTCTGGTTTGAGTGGCAAAATAACTTTGTGCAAAGGCTATTTCATCCTTTCTAGGATCACCATTTTGAGCTATTAGATAACATGCATACCGAGTAAGCAAATAATCCTTAACTTTCCTTTTGGCACTACTTCCTAAGGAGACCATTTTCGTGACCTCACGAAAATGGTCTGAGACCTCTATCTCTGCGGTTTTACAAGAATCAATAGCACGTTTTATTGCTACCTCAAAGTTTTCCCATCTTTCATAACCCAAGAGCTTTTGTAAGTCTCTTGCATGCCAAAATTCAATTTCAGCTTTTCCTTCAGTTGCGATGTTGCAAATATCATCAAATGAAGATTTGAGTATACCAATCTTACTCTTATCCATTATTCAAACACCGCCTTTAGTACTCCATCTATGCTTTCTTCATTTTCTAGTATCTCCTTCATAAGCTCCTCACTTTTCTTAGGAGGTGAATATTTATAAAAATATCGTGTAAAGGGTATTTCATAACCTATCTTGTCCTTACTTCTATCAGCAAATCCATCTGGAACAAATGGTAGAACCTCTTTATGGATATATTCTTCTATATCAATTTTAAGTGGAATTTGCTCAGTATCCCTCTTTGAAGTATCTACTTGTAGCTTTCCTTTATTGAGAACCTTCTCACCATTTTCATTATATAGGGGCCTTTCAATAGTAACCTTTGTATATCCAAAATCCTCTACATCAAGTATCTTACTATATTGAGGATCTGCTTTGTCATAGCTCTTGTAAAGTTCCAGGATTTTAGCCCTACTATCATCGTCTATAAATTTACGTTTGTTTCCAAGTGATTTTGGTTTTTGAGGTATATAAAAATCAACTGCATTTATAAGCTGTACTTTTCCTAATCTAAGAGGATTGGGTTTCTTAGATAAAATCCAAATATATGTAAAAATTCCAGTATTATAAAACATTTGATCAGGTAGGGCAATAATTGCTTCTAGTAGGTTGTTTTCTAATACATAGCGACGTATCTCACTCTCCCCACTGCCAGCATCACCACTGAATAATGGGGACCCATTTAATATAATTGCAATTCTTGCTTCTTCCTCCGCTTTAGATATTAAATTTTGCAAATATCATATTATACAGTATTCTAAAATAGAATACTGTTATTTTAGAATAATATATAATATAATTATAACATATGAACAAAAGTTTTTACAATAGTTATTTATATTTTTTTATTTTATATAAATATGTAA
>CAZTEN010000042.1:1484-3044 GCA_964612495.1 uncultured Tissierella sp.
TTGCAAGAATAATAGTTGTCCATCACTTACCCTAGGTGTTCCTGCTTCAAATCTATTATTATTCGTCTTTAGTTCAGCTAGCACCCTAGCCTTTTCTGTCTTCCACTCTACTCCGAAAGGAGGATTTGTGATAAGCAAATCAAACTTTTGTCCTTGGAACTTATCTTCAGTTAGAGTATTTCCTTCACGAATGTTCTTAACATCTTCACCTAACATTAGCATCTCTGCACAGCAAATAGCATATGCTTCAGGATTTACATCCTGACCATATAGTTTTACTTTATTATTTTTATAACCCTCGCCAAGAATATCTTCAAGTTTTCGTTTTAATGTAGTTAGCATCCCTCCAGTACCGCAGCAACCATCATATACTCTAAATATCTTGCCTTCTTTTTTTAAATCATCAATATTTTCTCCCATCATCAGCTCAACACAAAGTTCAATAACTTCTCTTGGAGTATAGTGATCACCTGCTTCAGCATTTGCCTTATATGTTCTAATGATTTCTTCAAATATATATCCCATTGCCATAGGACTTGTAGTATTAGGATGAAAATCCACTTCAGAAAATGCCTTTAGAACTTCAAATAAGATTCCTTTCTTTATCATAAACTCTACTTCTTCCCTAAACTTTAGGTCCTTTAATATTTCCTGAACACTTGGTGAATATGCTTTGATAAATTCAAGAAAGTTTGAATTTATATTATCACTATCCCCAGCTAATTGTTCAAGCGTGACACATTTTTTATTATAAAAAGGAACTCCAAATTGCTTTAATATCGCTTGCTCTATCTGAATATCTGTTAATTGCTTATTTTCTCCAAACAATGCTAAGAGCTTTGATATTTCATCATTCTTATCAGCAAGAATACAATCAAATCTTCTAATTATGGCCATAGGAATTATTACATTACCATAGTTTTCTGGGGTATAAGGACCTCTAGTTTTATTAGCAATATTCTTAACTAGATTTACTTTAGATGTTATGTCTGCAGTTAGTATATTATTTGTCATATATATTCTCTCCTTCAAAAAGCTCTAACAGCTTTACATTTTTATATATATTGTGTTTCCCTACCTTTTCTTTTGTTAACAAGCCTTTATCCACTAACTGGTCTAGATATGTAGCTGCCGTTTGTCTATGTATCCCCTTTTCAACTAAATCCGAATTTCTAATGAATACTTTTTGAAAAACCATATCTACCATATCTAATAACAATGATTTTTGACCTGTTAATCCATTAAGAAATTCTTCGCTTTTATATTCTACGAGTAAACATTTTAATTGATCAACTATATACAGTGTTCTTTCAGCTGAAGCTTTGAACCATTTAAGAATGTATTCAATTATATCTATATAATTCTGTGTTTCCTTAGATTTAGAGAATAAATCAAAATAACCATTTTTATTAAAACCACGTAAACAGTTTAGATATACAATTGGATGTGAAAAGTATCCTACTTTGTAGAGAAGTAGAATGTTAAGAATAATGTTTGTCTCTTCATTACCATCCCTAAAAGGATAGATGCTTTCAAATTGATAATATACTAGGGCAATTT
>CAZTEN010000042.1:3054-10040 GCA_964612495.1 uncultured Tissierella sp.
GTATCATCATCATATACAAAATCAAGCATATCAATGATTAATTTCTGCAAAAGCTCTTTTCCATGGGGTGGGGTATATGATATTTCAATTTTATCACCATCATCAGTACAGGTTATTCTTGTTAGATCACTTTCAAAACTTGCTAAATTAGTTCTTATTAATTGTTTCTTTTTATTAATAGGCTTGTTTATTTCTTCAATATCACTAAGAGATATTGTTCCTTTTTGTTCTAATATTTCTAATCCTATTAATAATGCTTCTCTAAAATTATTTGCCTTATCATTAATTGAGTCTGGTCCTAATTCATTGTTTTTCTTGACTTCAAATAATGAAAAAACATTAAATAAAATATCCTTATATGGGAATGTCGCGATTCCATAATTTAAAATCTCTATAGCTACACGGGTGTCTTCAGCAAGTTTTTGTAAACTTTTTGTTTCTTCAATTAAGATAGAAGTTAATAATGGCATTTCATTATAAGGTTTAGATTTATCCAATACGATACACCCCTTATTAGATGTTTTTCTCTTGATATTATTGTATACCCAAAAATAACTATATACAATAGTTCCTCATGTCGATTATATTGTAACTTTTCAACATGTATCATCAAAAAAGAAATAGAGACCAGCAGGTCTCGATTTCTTTTTGCTATAAAATTCTATTAAATGAAATAGACAATTTTAACTCTTACTTATTACTTCTCTCCTACCTCTTAACCAATATATTCGGCAAGGTATAATAATCAGTAACTCCTGATATTATGTTGTTCTTACCAATTCTGGTATATAATCCTTGGAATTCTTCATTATAGATAAACATCCCTATTATACTCTTAAAGCTTTCCACCTGAGGATTTCCATCCTTAAAGACTACATGATCCCTTCTTATTGGCTCATAGAATTCTTGGAATATATAGTGAGTGTTCCATACTTCTTCCAGCTTTTTCTTCCATTCATCAAAGTTTAAATCTCTACCGGTAAATACACCTTGGGAGGCATTCATATCTTTTGGCTTCATTATATATTTATCCTTATTGTTTAAGACCATTTCAAATACTTCCATATCACCTTCAAACAAGCCTGTTACAGGTATATGTCTCTTTACAAACTCTCTTTCTTCTTCAGTGAAAATCTCTAGGGTATCCTCGTCATGAAGGATCTTAAATATAATCTTATTGTGGACTACTTGGGATTTTATGGACCCTATGCAGCAGAAGGCATTATTTCTATAGGCTTCTATAAAGTCAGAGATTTCATCTACATTTTCTATTAGCTCGAAGGTTACTATCCTTCTATAGACCATATCTATCCTATAATCATCCTTATAAAGCCCACCATCTTTATATATTAAATCCCTTGGGTCTACAATTATGCAATTATATCCATGCCTTCTATAGGATTTCATAAACTCTTCAAATTCAGCTGAAGTCCCGCTTTCAACAAAATCAACTATAGCTACATTATGCTTGCTTTCATCTGGGTCATACTTTTTAAATATCTCTATAGATTCCTCTACCCAAGAGTCTATTAGCTCAAAATAACTAAGCTCATATATTTCCCCAAAATCCCTTAATGCCTCGGATTCCAATAGAATTCTTCCTATGGTGTTATCCTCATTCATTGCCGAGGAACCGTCTGTATTGATTTCACAGAACATATAATCATCTAAATCTTTATAAAATAAATCAAATCTACCAATGGGAACATTTATATCATAGCCGTTATCAACTTCTATCAGGTCTTCAATAAAGGCTGGAAATCCAAATTTCTTACGGAAGTCCTTGTTTTGAACATATTGATTTGTAACCTTATTAGTTAAGGACATGATCATGTTGCTAATATATTTGAAGTTTTCTATATCCTTTTCTGTAAAAAACATTGGATGATAAAGAAAGGGAACGGGTTTTCCTTTATATTTAGCATTTGAATTTGCTACCTTTTCTAAGGTTATTTCATAATCTCTAGCATATTTTTCAGGATTACTTAGTATCAAATCTATATATTCCTTATTTATTTCCAATGCATCCATTTAATCAACTCCTCTTAAGGCCATTTAGTAGGCACCACTCTAGAGCCTTCTTCTTACCCTCTTCTTCTCTTTCCTTTGTTATCATATATGGGTTCTTTCCATTCTTTAGCATAGCTTCCAAGGGAAGTATGTACTCTTTCTCTTCTTCATCTAATCCTGACTTTGCTATATCCACTATATATCTTCCGTTTTCCAATATGGTCTTACCATTGTAAATAGTATCAAGACCTAAATCATTCATTTCTTCCTTTGCTGTTAGTACATCCTCAGCACTTATATCTTTTATTAGCTCATATATTTTATTTAAGTTGTCCTCATTATATAGAATTCCCTTCCATAATGCCGGTACTGACATGCTTAGTGGATAAGGGACCTGATCCATCATACGTATTTCAAGATACTTTTTAGTCCTTACATCAGGGAAAAACATAGTTAAGAAATGCTCCAGCTCCTCAAGCTTGTAATCATCAGGATCAAGCAGCTCCTTTACCTTCTTATCTCCAGTAGGGCATGCAATTCCATCCTTTAGCTCTAAAATTGGAGGATTGTTTAGTATGAATTCTGCATACTTTTCATAACCATAGTCATCATCCAATGCTCCCGGTACTATGCCTGACCTTTGCTTGTCGGTATTCTCCCATATATGTGCCCTTAGGGCATGTCGGTCTCTTATTTCACCTTCATAATATCTTGCATTTTCAAATATGGTATATATAATCGGGGAAAGAGCATTTATTATTCTAAATTTCTTCCTATAATCCTCTTCACTAGTATAGTCTATAGACACTTGAAGCGCACAGGTTCCCTTCATCATATTGTGGGCATGGGTACCTGTTTTCTTGAAGTAGTTGAACATAAAGTCATATCGCTTCTTAGGTAATATCTTTATATCCTCAATTTTAGTCACCGGATGATAACCTATAGCCATAAGACCTTGTCCTTTTGCCTCAAGGATTGGTATTATCTCATCTAAGAATTCTAAGTATAATTCCTCAATATCTACTATTCTAGTCTTGGCACCTAAGCTTACCTCTAGCTGACTTCCCGGTTCAAGAGTGATAGACTTATCTCCCTTATCCAGTCCTAGGATATATTCTCCTTCATAAGTACCTTCCCAACCATTCTTTTCAAGGTCTTTCAGGGTTTCTGCAACTCCACCTTCCCCATAATAGGATATGGTATTCAAAGTTTCTAAATCTATAACAAAGTGTTCAAGTTCAACACCTAACTTTAATTCATTTTCTTTCTTTTCTCCACTACTTATATATTTAGTTATTTCTCCTACCTGTCTTTTATAGTTCATACTAGTCTCTCTCCCTATATGTATTTAAAGCATCTTAATACATATACCCAATAATCTTGTTTTTCACTTTTTAAGCCTTAAGATTCTTTAACCACTTGATTTGCAACCCCTTCAGCTACCTTAATTCCATCTACAGCTGCAGAAATTATCCCCCCTGCATAGCCTGCACCTTCACCAAGAGGATATATTCCCTTAATATTGGATTGAAGACTTTCGTCTCTTACAATTCTAATTGGAGATGAGCTCCTCGTTTCTACCCCTGTCATTATAGCGTCTTCTGAAGCATAACCCCTTATCTTTCTATCGAAATCCACTAAGGCTAGTTTTAAGGTTTCTGTTACATAGCCCGGTAAACACTCCCTTAAATCAGTCATGGTCACACCTGGCATATAGGTTGGATGTATATCTCCAGAATTATTGGAGGGCATGTCTTTAAGAAAATCTCCTACTCTTTGAGCTGGTGCTTTATAATTGCCGCCTCCAATTTTAAAGGCTAAGGATTCCCACTTTCTTTGAAAGTCAACTCCTGCAAGTGGATGGTCACTTCCATAATCTTCAGGATTTACTCCAACAAGTAGGGCAGAGTTGGCATTTTCCTTATCCCTGGCATGATAGCTCATACCATTAGTAACAACCATATTTTCCTCTGAGGCCGCTGCAACTACCATACCTCCTGGACACATACAGAAGGTATAGGCACTCCTTCCATTAGGAAAATGTCCTGAAAGCTTATAGTCTGCTGCTCCTAATTTATTTGCAAAAGAACCATATTGGTTTTCGTTAATAAGACTTTGAGGATGCTCAATTCTTACCCCTATAGAAAAACCTTTTTGATTTATTTCCAACCCCTTACCATAAAGCATATTGAATGTATCTCTGGCACTATGACCTAGGGCAAGCATGACCTTTTCACATTTTATTACTTCTTCATCATTAATCTTGATGCCTATTAGCTTGTTATCCTCAATCAATAGATCCGTCATCTTGCTACTAAATCTTACTTCCCCACCAAGGGATATAATTGTATTTCTTATGTTTTTAACAACATTTCTTAATATATCAGTTCCAATATGAGGCTTGTTTAAATATAGGATCTCTTCAGGTGCTCCAGCCTCTACAAAGTCTTCTAGGACCTTTCTACATCTTGGGTCCTTGATTAAAGTAGTTAGCTTGCCATCGGAAAAGGTTCCAGCTCCACCCTCCCCAAATTGAACGTTAGATTCGGTATTTAATTTCCCAGTCTCCCAGAATAAGTCTATATCCTTAGCCCTCTCATCAACATCTTTACCTCTTTCCAGGATTATAGGCTTAAATCCCATTTGGGCTAAAGCTAGACCTGCAAAAAGACCCGCCGGACCTAGACCTACTATTACTGGCCTTGTAAATTCCTTTGGAGCCTTAATATTATAATTATATTTAAGTATTGGAGTCTGTATAATTCCCTTCTTAGCATATCTTTTAAGTAGAACATCCTCCTTATCTATCTCTATATCTATAGAGTAGACAAAATGTATATCATTTTTCTTTCTTGCATCAATGGACTTCTTAAATATTCTATAGCTTTTTATAGACTCTTCAGCTATATTAAGCTTGTTTGATATCTCTTTTATTAATCTAGTTTCGTCTTCATCTAGTGAAAGTTTAATCTCTGGTATTCTTATCATTATCTCACCTGTTTTTATATTCTATATCTACAATTATATTACACTTCATTCCAATATATTTTTCTTCTACTATCCCTTCCATGCTCTCCTTTATGCTATCATCTGTATCTTCTTTATTTAGCATATTTCCGTCTACTACAACATGAAATTCAATTATTTCTTTCCTATCATCTTCTAATACTTGAAAATCATGCATGGACTTGACTATTGGCTCCTTCTTAATTATCTTCTTTATCTCCTGTCTCAATCTAAATCTTTCCTTGGATTCAGGACCAAGAGGATCCATGTGTACTACAAGGGTTAAATCATATTTTTCTCCAACTTCCCTTTCCATTTGGTCAATTACATCATGAATTTCAATTACATCAACGTCAGCAGGGAATTCCACATCTATAGTGGCCATTGTTTTACCTGCTCCATAAGTATGAATAAGTAAATCATGAGAACCGGTTATATAATCATAGGCCCCCACATCTTCATAGATATTTTTAATAAGGTCTTCGTCAGGAGCTTCACCTATTAAAGGGCTAATGGTATCCTTCACTAAATTATATCCGTTATACATTATCAACAAAGATACTATTATCCCAACTATCCCATCTATGGGTAAAGTGGTGAATTGCCCCAGAACTATGGATAATACCACTACAGATGTAGTCATTACATCACCAAGTGCATCCTGGGCTGTGGCTTTAAGTCCTGCAGAGTTTATCTTATTGCCTAAATTTTTATTAAAAGCACTCAACCAAACCTTTGATCCTATGGATATGATTAGAATAATAAAGGAGAAGAGTTCAAATTTTACAGGTACAGGGTTTACTATTCTATCATAGGAAGTCTGAATAAATTGAAAACCTACAAGAATTACCATGAAGGCTACCATAAGGGCTGCTATATATTCTAATCTCCCATGTCCATAAGGATGTTCCTTATCAGCCGGTTTTGCCGATAGATTAAAGCCCACTATGGTGATTATTGAGGAAGCTGTATCAGACAAGTTATTAATAGCATCTGCTATAACGCTGACAGATGATATTAAAAGTCCTATGGATAGCTTTATTATAGATAATAAAATATTTATTATAAGACCAACTATAGAGGCAAGGTAACCTACCTTAATTCTAGTGTCCTTATTAGTATAATCATTGTTCCCTTTTAGGGTCATCTTAAGTAAATAATCAGTAACCATTATCAATTGACTCCTTTTTTTAACTACTATGTAATGTAGTATTTATCATTATTACCCTTTTTAGGTGAAAATTTAACAAAGGCAATACTATTCTATTATATATCATATTACAAAGAAATTAGAAGAAGATTGCCCTAGATCAAAAAAACATTTTTTGCAAGTCATAAAGGTAGCCATCATCTTTTAATGATAGCTACCTTTTTTATTTATCTATTTATTTATTTAATGCTTCTAGTCATAAATGCTTAAACTTCCATCAGAAGTTTGTATAAACCAGGATCTTATTTCTTATTTTGTTGTTATCTCGAATTTAGGAGGTGTTTGAAGATGTTTTTTTACTGTACATAAGTCCATTGAATTTACAATTGCACTTTTATATTTTTCCGGAAAGCCTTCTGGTAGTTTAAGGTCTAAATTAACCTTGCTAATTAACCCTGTAGTCATATTTCTCTCTAAATCCATGGAAATACTCATACCTTCTGTAGAAATACCTTTACTATTACAAAATCCAAGTGCATAAATACCAGCACATGTAGCAATGGACCCTAAAAACAACTCAAATGGCGAAGGTGCACTGCCTTCTCCACCAGCTGCCACCGGTTGATCCGTCTTAATCACTTGATCTCTAAGTCTTGCATCAACTCTAAGGCCACCAGGAAACTCAACGTTTAAATAGGACATATTTATCACTCCAATTAGTATAATATTTATACCATCATTATATCACCATACCCCCCGGGTGTATATAGAAATCTAAAAAATCCTCACCCTATTTTATTAAGGTGAGGATTTATATTAA
>CAZTEN010000042.1:10050-10978 GCA_964612495.1 uncultured Tissierella sp.
ATGAGGGTCTAATTTATGTTCTTATGCGTTTACTGCTTCTCCCATGAACATTGCAATGTCATCTTCAACATTTGAGATAGTTCCGATTCCGAATGTTTCTACTAATACATTAGCTACATTTGGTGAAAGGAATGCCGGTAGTGTAGGTCCTAAGTGAATATTCTTAACTCCTAAGGCTAATAGAGCTAATAATACTATTACGGCCTTTTGCTCATACCAAGCAATATTATATGCTATCGGAAGGTCATTGATATCGTTTAATTCAAATACTTCTTTAAGCTTTAATGCAATTAGTGCTAAAGAGTAGGAGTCATTACATTGACCTGCATCTAATACTCTTGGAATTCCACCAATGTCTCCTAGGTTCAACTTGTTGTATTTATATTTTGCACATCCTGCTGTTAGGATTACAGTATCCTTTGGAAGGGCTGCCGCGAAATCTGTATAATAGTTTCTGCTCTTCATTCTTCCATCACAACCAGCCATTACGAAGAACTTCTTGATTGCACCTGATTTAACTGCATCTACTACTTTATCTGCTAATGCAAATACTTGCTCGTGAGCGAATCCACCTACAATTTTACCGGTTTCAATTTCTGTCGGAGCTGGTAATTTCTTAGCATGCTCGATAACTACTGAGAAATCCTTAGCTTGTCCATCTACTCTGTCCCCAATATGCTTGAATCCAGGATATCCTGAAGCACCTGTTGTATATACTCTGTCAGCATAGCTAGCTAGTGGTGGTACTATACAGTTTGTTGTAAATAGAATTGCTCCATTGAAGGATTCGAATTCTTCTTTTTGATTCCACCATGCATTTCCATAGTTACCTACGAAGTGGTCATACTTCTTGAATGCAGGATAGTAGTTTGCCGGAAGCATTTCACTATGAGTATATACATCTACTCCTGTTCCTTCAGTTTGTTTT
>CAZTEN010000043.1:0-2697 GCA_964612495.1 uncultured Tissierella sp.
TGGGATCGTCCAAAAAAAGCATGTACACAAATTTTAAGAAGGTTAAATCTATTAAATTTAGTCCAAGTACAAATACAATAGTGGAGCTTGATGTAGATATGGGTGAAGAATTTGAATTTGGAAGCCATTATGTAGAAAGAGTTGATGGTACTTATATAATCTATGATTTCACCCCAAGTGAGATATCACCTATATTAAAAAAATAATCTTACTATGTCATTCTAAGGTTGATAAATAGCTAAAATGCGTGAATAAAGCTTAACGTGGGTATAATTTAAACAAACTTAGATAAATTTATTTAAGCTAGATAGTAAAATTCATCAAAAATAGCTTATGATTAGGGGGGGTATTATGGGAAATTTTATTAACTCTATATCAGAGGTCTTTAAAGGTGCGGTTAAGTCCTTTAAAAGATATCCGATGGTAATTGCAAATGCAATTGCATTCACCATAGTTACAATAATCAGGATACATTTAGATTGGCCCGAGCAGGAAGCTTATAATTTTCTTTTTAATTGCTTGCACATTTCATTTGCTCTAGGTGCAATATTCAGCCTTACAGCAATTACCTTTGCTCAAAGCAGATATAACAATCAAAAATCATTTGTGGGAGCAAATATTATTGGTCTTGTGGTAATGGTATTGACATTTTTAATTCTTTACTATTTCAGCGGAAAATACCCCGAATACTCGGCAATGCGTTATCAAAAAGTATCCACCTTGGCTACAGCAAGGGTTAGTGCAGCTATATTTGTGAGTTTTCTTTTGTTTATAATTTTAGCCGCACATCCAAAGGAGGAGTCGGACTTCTCAAAATCACTCTTTATGGTTCACAAGTCCTTTTTTATAGCCTTGCTTTACGGAATTGTAATAACAAGCGGTACATCTGGAGTTGCCGGAGCAATTAAGGCACTTCTTTATAAAGAATTAAGCAGTAAGGTGTATGGCTATATAGGTAGCTTGGCTGGATTTTTGGCATTTACTATTTTTATCGGCTACTTTCCGGATTTTCGTAAAGGGCTTGTTGACAAGCAAAGGGAAATCGCTCAAAAGCAATCGCGGTTCATTGAGGTCTTATTTAATTATATAATGGCTCCAATAATGTTGGCTTTGACCTTTGTCTTATTATTGTGGACTGGCAAGACTATAATGGAGGGGATGAAGGTTCCTTTTTTCAGACTCTCATCAATTGCGTCTTCCTTCGCAATTGGTGGAATTTGGTTGCATATAATGCTTACACATAGTAAAACCGGTCTGGCAAAATTCTATAAGAGGATATATTCGATAGCGGTTATTTTTATACTCTTCTTTGAAGCATGGGCTCTTATTATTCAACTTCAAAAATACGGTTTAAAGACAGCAGAATACGTCTTTGCTTTAATATGGATACTTGCTTTATCATCAGCAATTCTTTTAATAGCTAAAAAAGAAAGGGCACATCAACCTATTGCCATTATTATATGTATCTTAACAATAATTTCGGTTATTCCTTTTGTCGGATATAATGTACTTCCTATCAAAGCACAAATAAATAGGCTGGAGAACTTACTTCAAAGTGAGGGGATTCTTCAGGAAGAGAAACTTGTACCTGCAACAAAGGAGCCCGAACAAGATGTAAGAGAATCAATAACGGATTCAATAATCTTTCTGGCAAATTCTGAAGATGTAAAATTACCCCTTTGGTTTGATAAGAATCTCACAAACCAAAATACTTTTAAAAACACACTAGGCTTTAATCAAGCATTTCCTAAATATGATTATGAAGACATGGGAAGTTATATAGGAACATCTTTACTTCTTTCTCAAGAAGTTATAGACATAGGCGAATATCGATGGGTAATAAATATGCAAAACACCGATCAAAAAGAAGGGGGCTTTATATCATTTGAGGGCGATAGAGGACTTTACAAAATATATCAGGATTCATATAGAAAGGAAGGCATACCTTCATTGAAGATATTTCTTAATGATAAAGAAATACTGGGCTTAGATATGGGTAAATATTTAGACGATTTATTAGAGAAATACCCTCCGGGAGAAAGTAAGCCAATATATGTTCCAATAGAGGATATGAGCTTAAAATTAGAAAGTCCCGAAATAGAAGCAATGCTCTTATTCGGCAACATAGACATAAATATCGACCCTCAGAGGGATGATATAAACTATTGGGTAAATATAAATGCCTTATATATAAGAGAAAAAGAATAGAGATTTAAAACCATGATAAAGGCAGCAAAAGATGAATATCTCATAAATACGGAAGCAATTGTTAGCAATTGCTTCCGTATTTATTGCTAGCCTACAATAGTTTTTAAAGGATCATGTTCATGAATATGTAACTCAACTAACCTAATCTCATTTAAACCCACATCTTTGGCTTGTTTAATTATTTCATCTACTTTACTTAGTCCTTCATCTCCAAATACAGATGCTTTATTAAAATTAACACACTTTATTTCTTCATTTTTGCTATTTTTTATATAACCACCTTTGCACTTTAGTGCATATAGTTTTATCATCACTGTCACCTCAATTTAGATTTAATGGTTGTTTTAATAAGCTTTCTAATTTAGACAAACCTCTTTCAGGGTCAGTATTTTGTGTGGCTACCCATTGTTGTAATTTATTAATAACCTTGCCTGATGAAACAATTTCTTTAGCTTTTGCTTCAAAAGTGACCGCGCCTTGGGCATCCAA
>CAZTEN010000043.1:2707-10830 GCA_964612495.1 uncultured Tissierella sp.
TTTAGCTTTTAGGAATCCTTCATTAATTGTGGAACTAACATCCATTAGATATAATATCAAAGCAGCATTTAAACACACAATATCACTTCTTGGACCCATATCTTCACCGGATAAGACCTTTAATAAATGAATTGCTTCTTGTGTTTTATCTTGATGTACTTGGATAGTCTCACGCGTAGTCCTTTTTATCCCAAAGTCTTCAGGTATAAATGAGTAAGAGTCTATACTACCGTCTTCCTTTAGTTCTGCAATAAATGTTTCATTTAAGGTTGAGGCTTCATCCATCCCCTGTATTCCATCTTCTGCAAGACCATGCACGATTAAGGCTCGTTTATATCCTATTTCCCTCATAACTTCAGGAGCAGATTCCAGAAGATCCTTTGAATATACACCTCTAACAGCATACCTAGGGAAGGCAGGATTTGCTAGAGAAGCAGAAATATTTAGAATAGAGCCAAAAGATATCTTAGATAATATTCTACCTAATGCCATAGGATGAACTTTGGGACTCATACCATTAAAAATACCGATACCCACTTCTTCAATACTTTTCTTAACTATCTCAGGATCACATTCAACATCTAGTCCTAATTCTTCTAAAATGTCGATTGTACCACATTTAGAAGTAATGGCACGAGCACCATGTTTGGCCATGAATACCCCAGCCGTGGAAGCTACTATTGATGCAGCTGTACTAATGTTGAAGGTTTTTATATTATCCATTCCTGTGCCGCAATTTTCTACCAAAGGCTGAGTATTATTAGGGGTCACTTTTACAGTATCTAACTCATAGATGGCTTCCCAGGCAGCCGCTATTTCTTCTGCTGTCTCCCCCTTAGCTGAAAGGGCTGCTAAAAATGCTCCCTGGTGCATTTCTGATTCTTCATTTCTTAGCATATTACAAAACATGCCTTTAGCTTCTTCACGGTTTAAATTCTCTTTGTTTAGAAGTTTTGTAATCCCCATTCCAAACTCCTTTGAATTTTTCATTTGAATACCTCCTAATTTTATAAGTAATTTATTACAACAGAAAGCTCTGTCATATCTTTGACCATTTGAATACCTTTTTTGGCATCATCCAGACCGATTATTTTTGTAATCAAATCCTTAACATGAATACGTTTTGCAGCAATATGTTCGAGAGCTTCTTTGCTATGTCTAATAGCGGTTCCATATCCACCAATAACCGTTAGCTCCTTATAATGGATAAGATTTAAATCTATCTGCTTACGATTCTCTGCAACTAACCCACTGAAAAATCCCAGTTTACCTCTTTTAGATAATACTTGAATTCCATAGTTCATAGCATCGTAACCGGGACAGCAGGGTATAACAGCATCTGCACCTTTGCCACCAGTTAAAGAAAAAATTTCATGAACTACATCGGTTTTTGATGAATCAATTATATAGTCGAATTCAAACTTTTGAGCACCTAATAAGCGTTGTTTATTTATTTCAACCCCGATTATTTTAGCAGCTCCATTGAGTTTTGCTAGCTTTGCATTTAGTATCCCTAGTCTACCAGTTCCGAAAATAACAACAGTCTTACCAGGAGCCAGATTCAGTAGTTCTTGCATATTTATACTGCAAGCTAAGGGTTCTGCCATTGCAGCCTCTTCAAAAGATATTTCATTTGAAAGGGTGTTTATTATTCCATTTTTTACACCCTTAGCTGGCACCAGTACGTATTCGGCAAAACCACCATCATAATTGAAGCCCATTATTTTTAAGTGATCACAGAGATTATCAAATCCGTTTCTACAAAAGTCACATTCTCCACAGGTAATTCCAGGTGAAATTTGTACTCTATCGCCTTTTTGATAACCTACAACTCCTGAACCTACCTCTTCTATTATGCCAGATATTTCATGTCCTAATATTCTAGGTAGTTTAAGATCTCTTTGCCCTTTTAGAAATGATTTCATATCAGTCCTACATATCCCACAAGACTTGACCTTTATCAATATATCTCCTGTACCACATTCATGATGAGCCACCTCCTTGATAACAAGGCTCTCGCTACTTTCTAAAATTGCTGCTTTCAAACAGTCCATCTCCTTTAAAAAAAATAAAGTCCACGCTAAAAATAGCGTGGACTTTCCAACATCCATAACATAAATGCTTTAATCACAAAGCATTTTTAGTAGCTTTAGGCAGGTCTCCTGACTTAGGGTCATCATCTAATAAAACCTTCCCCCCGTGAAGGAGTGGTAATACAATATTAGACTTACCAATACAGTGGCGGGCCCGTTTGGGATTCTAACCCAATTCCCTATTATCTCAGTAAATACTGAGCACCTAAAACTATTGTTCATTATTCAATTAAAAGTTTACTTCCTCTTTAAAAGTGATTATACTATGAACAAATCTTAGTGTCAATAAAAAATAAACCATAGAAGGAGTGGATATGTAATTCACACGCTAGGACCAGTCTGGCAGGGTGGTAATTATAATGAAGAAAGGCTTTTGAGAGAGTGCTATAAAAACTCCTTTTAGATAATGAGATGTTGGTCTACCTAGTTGTTTATTTACATCCATCAAGCAATATTAGGTAAATAAAGATGTAAATATTAATATATTAAGGCTATGGACCAATTAAAGAGGTTTATGGCCTTTTAATTTTTCTGTTACCTCCTTATTAGAAACTATCTATTAAATTTATCTATCCTTTATGCCTTGTTATCAAATAGTTTTATATCTGTTTAATAATGAAATTTATAATGTTATAATTTTAACGTCCAGTATTTATTATGTATTATTAGGAGCTGACAAGATGATTAATTTACCTGAAAATTTTGATGAGTATGAGGAAACTAGAAGAGAAGGATTTTTGGAGATTAAGGCTATAAAAGAACAAGGCACAAGGGTAGTTGGAATGTTTTGTACATATTCACCATTGGAGCTTATTTATGCTGCAGATGCAGTGCCTGTAAGTTTATGTGGGGGACCTGAGGGGGTTATTCAGGCAGCTGAAGTTCACTTGCCAGAAAACCTTTGTCCAGTGATTAAATCCAGCTATGGAAATGCCTTGACTGAATCTTGTCCTTATTTTTATTTTTCCGACTTAGTAGTTGGTGAAACCACTTGTGATGGTAAGAAAAAGATGTATGAGCTGTTAGGCAAGCTTAAAGATGTTCATGTAATGCATCTCCCGCAGGGTCAGCTGAAGAAACATGATTTTCTTTACTGGAAAGAGGAAATGCTGGACTTTAAAAGGGTTCTTGAGGAAAAGTTCAATATTGAGATTACAGGGGAAAAGCTTAGAGAGGCTATTAGGATAAGAAACAGGGAAAGAAGAATACTTCTTGACTATTATGAATTGGGAAAGCTAAATCCTTCTCCAGTAAGCGGTTTCGATATAAATACGACTATGGAAGCCGTAGAATTTAGGTTTGACAAGGATGAGGCCTATGAGGAAATCATCGAGAAAACTAAAGAGCTTAAGAAAAAGTATGAAAATGAACTAAAGGGCAAAGATTCAAAGAGACCTAGAATATTGATAACAGGCTGCCCAACTGGAGGGCTTAGATATAAGGTCGTTAAGCAAATAGAGGATTTGGGTGCAGATGTTGTTGCCTTTGAAAACTGTAGTGGACCAAAGGAAAAGATAGATATGGTAGATGAATCAATAGATCCAATGGATGCTATAACTAAGAAATATCTAAATATTAATTGCTCAGTAATGACTCCTAATCCAAATCGTTTTAAAGCCTTGGGTGAGATGATAGATGAATACCAGATAGATGGAATTGTAGAGGTTATTCTACAAGCTTGTCACACTTATAATGTAGAATCAACCAATGTTAAGAATTATGTTCAAAATGAAAAGGAAAAGCCTTATTTGAGAATCGAAACAAATTATTCAGAGCATGATACTGGACAATTGAATACAAGATTTAATGCATTTATCGAAATCCTTTAATAGACATTCAATTGCAAGGCAATTGTTTGATATAAATAAAAAGGAAGGGGAATAAAAATGAAAAAAAGATTAATAGTATTACTTCTTGCATTGGCTATGACTTTTAACTTAGCAGCTTGTGCAGGAGAGCCTAAAAAAGAAGAAGTAGCTGAAGTTCCAACAAGTGGAGAAACTGTTCAAGAAACTGAAGCATCAACAAGTTTCAAAATCGGTGTTGTTACACCAACTTTATCAAATAGTGAGGATGAATATAGAGCAGGAGAAAACATGGCTAAGAAGTATCCTGGTGTAGTAGAGCATATCGTGCTTCCTGAGGATACTAATGAGAATCCTCAAGGGGGAATCAGTCAAATCATAAGTTTAGCAGACGATAAGGATATGAAGGCAATAGTAGTTGCTTCAGGACAAGCTGGATTATTGCCTGCATTTCAAGAAGTAGAAGCAAAGAGACCTGATATAGTTACTATCACTGCTCCAATTTGGGATGACCCTGATTTGATGTCTGAATACATAGACATTAACTTGGATACAGACTGGGCAAGAAGAGGAAGAACTATAGCTGAAAAAGCTTATGATATGGGAGCTAAGACCTTTATTCATTATTCATTCCCAACACACTTATCAGCTGAATCCATTTCTAAGAGAAGAGATATGATGAAGCAGACATGTGAAGAACTAGGAATGACATTTGTTGAAGTAGTGACACCTGATCCGCAAACTGGAGACGGAACTACTGCAATGCTTCAATTCTTAAGAGAAGACCTACCAAGACAAATTGAAAAGTATGGTCCGGATACAAATATCTTTGGTTCAAATTGTCCTATGTATGATGTAATCATCGACGAAGCAATAAAGCAAAAGTTTATAGTTGCAGAACAATGCTGCCCAACTCCAACACAAGCATATCCAACAGTTATGAATTTGGAAATAGCTCCAGAAGATATTGGAAATTATGATAAGATAAATCAAATGATCTCTGAAAAGGCTGCAGAAGCTGGTATGACAGGAAGATTATCCGGTTGGCCAATGCCTGTAACAATATTCTTACCTGAGTATGCAGTAGAGCTAGCTAAGTATATTGTTGAGAATAATGCAGATGTAGAAGGTGAAATTTTAAACAAGGAATTCCTTGATAAATTTGGTGAAGATACATTTGGTGTAAAAGTGGATTATGAACCTTTAAAAGAAGGGGTAAATAATTACCATATGATGATTATGGAATCTATATTCTATTAAAGAGTGAAAAGAGGATTTTTATAATCCTCTTTTTTTCAGTTTGGAGACTTGGCTACAGATAGTTTTTCTAATGAGGAGGATTTGAGTTGAAAAATATCCTTGAGGTAAAAAACCTTGCTAAGAAATTCGATGAAAATTATGCCCTTAATGATGTAAGCTTTCATCTAAAAAAAGGTGAAATACTTGGTCTTGTAGGAGCAAATGGTTCGGGAAAGAGTACTCTACTGAATATCCTCTTTGGTAGTAGTTATATAGAGGAAACTGGGGGGTACCAGGGGGATATCTGGATAAATAATAGTAAGGTAAATATTAAGAATACATATGATGCAGTGAATCAGGGGATTGGAATAGTTTATCAGGAATTTGCTCTTTTAGGGAATTTAAATATCAAGAGCAATATAAAAATAAATAGGGAAAATATACATCCCAATAGTAAGAAGATATTGGGTAATGATTTTGCCCTTGTCCATGAAAATAAGAATAAAGAGGATGCTAAAGAGGCCCTGGCTAAGCTTGGTTTAGAAACTGATACTGATATTTTGGTGAAGCATCTTTCTATTAATATAAAACAATTTGTAGAGATTGCCAGAGAGTTAGACAAGGAAAACTTAAAGATCCTTATGTTAGATGAACCCACTGCTTCATTAAATAATGAGGATACAAAGATATTATTAGAATCCCTAAAGAAAATAGCTTCTAAAGGAACTTCCATCATATTTATTTCCCATAGGCTAGAAGAGATAGTGGACTTATGCGACAGGGTTGCTATTCTTAGGGACGGTAGTCTGGTTACTACTTTATCAAAGGATGAATTTGATATTAATAGTATTGCAGTAGATATGGTTGGGAAGAAGGTAGTAAAGGTCTTAAAGGAAAAGAATAAGATCAAGACGGAGACCATAATGTCCTTTAAGGATATGGAGATAAGTTATGGTGGTAAGTTATTTAAAGATATAAGTCTGGATGTGAAGGAGGGAGAAATCCTGGGAATAACTTCTCTTGCCGGTAATGGCCAAGACTTTTTCAGCTATGGTCTTATGGGACTCTATGGGATGAAGGGACAGGTCTCCTTTGGAGAAGAAAGGATAATAGCCGGAGATATTCCATCCATTTTAAAGAAGGGAATATACATGCTTCCCGATGAGAGAAAAGAGATGGGCCTTTTACTGGAAGAATCTATATGGGGAAATATAGTATTCGGTGCTTGGGATAGGAAGAAAGAATTCTTAAGATTTCCTGGCCTTAATGGATTGTCCTTTTTAAACCACAAGGCAATTAGAAGGTATATTAATACAGTAATCCAAGATTTAAATATTAAGGTTAGGGACTTAAATCAACCTGTTAGAGAGTTAAGCGGTGGAAATCAGCAAAAGGTCTGTATTGCCAGGGCATTGACAGTGGAGCCTAAGGTCTTGTTCATAGGAGAGCCTACTAGAGGAATAGATATATATTCTAAAGAGATAATATTGGACTTTATCTTGAAGATGAACAGAGAAAAGAACATGACCATTGTAATTTCTTCAGGGGAGATTGGGGAATTAAAGAGGGTATGTGACCGAATCGTAGTTATGTATGAAGGAAGTATTTTTGGAATATTTGACCCTGATGAAGAAGATGAGGTCTTTAGTTTAGCCTTATCCGGAAGGAGGTATGCTTCTTATGAAAAAATCTAATATAAATATACCCCAAGTAATTATAATCATATATCTAATATTTCTCCTTATAGGCCTTGTGATTATTAAGATTCCAATAATCGATATGGTAAATAAATCCCTTATAAAGTGGGCCATGAACGGGATACTGGTTCTTTCCCTTATACCCATGGTAAATGTTGGAGCTGGAATGAATTTTGGTATGCCTGTAGGCATTAGTGCGGGTTTAATCGGAATGTGTATAGCATTGGAACTTAGATTAACAGGTTGGACAGGCTTTATAGCATCTTTATTATTGGGTCCTCTTGTTGCTGTAATCTTAGGAATAATCTATGCTATGGTCTTAAATAAGTTAAAGGGGAATGAGGAAATAGTAGGAAATTTCGTTGGCTTTGCATTTATACCAATAATGAACTTCTTCTGGACCCTGGCGCCTTTTAAAAACAGACAAATGCTTTATCCTGTGGGAGGCAAGGGCCTTAGACCTAAGATAAACCTGGATACATATTTTGGGGGCATCTTGGATAAGACATGGAATATTGAAATAGGAAAACTTGTGATTCCCATTGGATTACTCTTGTTCTTTGGACTTGTGGCCTTGATAATTCATCTCTTCTTTAAGACCAAGACTGGGTATATAATGAAGTCCATAGCCCAAAATGAAAGCTTCGTAAAATTATCGGGGATAAATATCCATAGGTACAGGACCTATGCCATAGTTTTCTCCAGCGTTTTAGCTTCTATTGCCATATGTGTTTATGCTCAAAGCTATGGGTTTATCCATTTATACGAAGGACCTCTAATGATGGATTTTCCAGCTATATCATCCTTATTAATCGGAGGAGCTACTGGTATTTATGCAAGTGTTTTTCAGGCCTTAATAGGCTCATATCTTTATGAAACCACCTTCTTATTATCTGTGCCGGTAGCCAATGAGCTTTTAGTTCCTGAAATAGCAGAGATAGTTAGGATGATAATCACTAATGGAATCATATTATATGCATTTTTATATAATAGGGGAAAAAAGTCCAAGCTATCCTATGCTTCAGATGAAGGGGGTCTTAGTTATGAAAAAATATAGAGATTATTTTGTCCCCTTATTTTTCTTAGGACTATCAATTTTTTCAGTAATGGCCTCAGGGGTGAGCATGAACTTTGTAATAAGTGAGGTCTATTCCAGGTTTGTAAGAAATGGGGTCTTTGTATTGGCCCTTCTAATACCTATAATGTCCGGAATGGGGATTAACTTTTCAATTACAATTGGTGCTATTGCTGCTCAAATGGCCCTTATATTCGTCATAGATAGGCAGATA
>CAZTEN010000044.1:0-9787 GCA_964612495.1 uncultured Tissierella sp.
TGGAATTTTCTTCATATCCGGTCCATTAACAGTCTCTATAAGGACATTGGAAAGGTATTGTCTATTGAGCTCTACTTCAATATCCTTTAGTCTTGTAGGACAGCCTATATCCTTTAGGAAGTTTCTTACCTTCATAGCCTCATCTAGGTTTTTATCGATTACCAGCTGAACCAAAATTCCATAGGCCACTACATCCCCATGAAGATATTTTTCTTCGATATGAGGTAGGATTGTAAGTCCGTAGAATAGGGAATGGGCTAGAGCACCATTATAATCCTCATCTACCAGTATGGAAACCATGCCGGTATTTACTATTATAGCTTGAATTATTTGCTCTAGAGATGGAGTGATTTTGTTTTCTTCACAGTCTTTAAGGGCCTTTATTCCATGTTCAAATAGAGGTTCTGCACACATATGGCTGATAGTTCTTCCTAGTCCATTGGTATAATTTAAGCTATCTCCTCTGGCTGCAAAGCTACATTCATAGTACTTAGCCAAGGTATCTCCCATACCGGCACGGAGATATTCTGCGGGAGCCTCTGCAATAATTTGACTGTTAATAAAAGTGCATATTGGAGGGGCATCAAAATGTATGAATCGAGTAAACTTATGATTTTTATCATAGACTACGGATAATCTGCTGGTTCCGGCACAGGTAGAAGCTATTGTAGGAATGGTTATAACCGGAAGACCAAGTTTGTCTCCTACTGCCTTAGCAGTATCTATGGCTTTTCCACCACCTAGGCCTACTATAATATTAGCACCATTATCCCCAATTTCCTTC
Source organism: uncultured Tissierella sp. (assembly GCA_964612495.1). Taxonomy (GTDB): domain Bacteria; phylum Bacillota; class Clostridia; order Tissierellales; family Tissierellaceae; genus Tissierella_B. Next base: position 785 of record CAZTEN010000044.1, read on the forward strand.
GTCAACAATTCTATATTCTCATCAGTGCACTCACCGCCATACCATATTGGCTCCATTAGGTTAATTTCAGAGTTCTTTAAAGATTTTTTTAAGGCATTTATGCTTGAAGTAACACCTGTTTTACCACCAACTATCTGTAGGTTCTTTCCAAAATTTAGACATATAGATGGAATGGCATCAAAAGCATTCTGGCCAATTACATATTTTGGTAAACTAACTATTTGCACATTAACACTCCTTTAAGCAATCATTAAATAGATTTAAGTATCGGAAGCAATTGCATAGCAATTGTCTCACACTACCTGACATCTACACCTCATTATAGTTTAATATATGTTGAAAATCAATAATATCCTTTTTCTTAATGAAGTTTCAGTGGTGGGAGGCAATTGCTAGCGATACTTAAATTAGTAAAATAGTGTGAGAACTCTCAGAAAGCCTGGGAGTTTTTTTGTTGTTTAATTTATGGCATTAAAAGCTAATAACTTATATAATAGACTTAGTGTAATTTCTAAAAGGAGGAGCAATATGGATATAAAGATATTTCATACTGCAGATTTACATATTGGAATGAAATTTAAGGGTTATCCTGATGAGGTAAGGACTTTACTTCAGGATGGAAGGATTAATGTCTTAAAGAACATGGTAAACTTGGCTAACGAAGAGGAAGCTAATATATTCGTCATAGGAGGAGACCTCTTTGATAGGATTAACGGAATAGATAAAAGAAGCATAATTAAGGCTGCCCAATGCCTGGAGGGATTCAAGGGAGAATGTATTATCATAATGCCCGGAAATCATGACTATGATAATGATGTTGTTGACCTGTGGGATATCTTCAATAAGGCTGCATCAGATAAAATTATATATATAAATGAAGAGAAGCCTTACTCTCTGAAGGATTACGGTTTAGAGCTAGTAGTCTATCCTGGGCCATGCCATAAAAAGCATTCTGATACTAACAATATTCAGTGGATTAAAGGTGAAAGTCTTGATGAGTCTCAATTGAATATTGGAATAGCTCATGGTGCACTGGTAGGTATATCCCCCGATATGGATAATAACTATTATAATATGAGTATGGATGAGCTTCATAGTATACCAATGGACTTATGGCTCCTTGGACATATGCATATTACCTATCCTCTTAAATCCGAAGTCTATGGAGAAAAAATCTATAACCCGGGAACTCCTGAGCCGGACGGTTTAGATTGTAAACATGGAGGACATGCTTGGCTTATAAATGTTTCGGATAATAAGAAGATAAAGGCTAAAGGTCTAATTACCGGTACTTATAGATTTAAGGATAAATCCTATGTGATAAAGGATATGGATGATTTAGATAAATTATATAAAGACCTAGTGGAAGATAGGCCTAAGAACACCATAATCAGAATAAATCTTTCAGGTCGAGTGAGCAAGGAAGTCTATGATTATAGAAGGGATATTTATAAGGCTATTGAAAAAGAGGTTCTCTACCTAATAATCGAGGATAATCTTGGAATACAAATAACAGCTGATAAGATCCATCAGGAATTTTCAGAAGGCTCTTTCCCTCAGAAATTTTTATTATCCCTTTCAGAGGACGAAGATGCACTTCAAAGGGCTTATGAATTGATTATGGAGGTAAGGCAATGATAATTAAAAGATATGTCTGTAAGAGATTTGCCGGTATAAAGGATAAGGATATAGCCTTTAAAGAGGGTCTAAATGTGGTTTTAGGCCCAAATGAAGCAGGTAAGAGCACTATGGTGGAAGGTATTCAATCTGTATTATTTAAACCCAGTAGGGTTGGCAATAGAGCTAAAGAAGATATTAGCTTTAAGGGTAAGTTTATGCCTCTTACTAGCGGAGATTCAATAGATGGAGAGCTCATCCTATCTCATGTAGATGGAGAATATACAATTAGAAAACAATGGGGAACTGAACCCTTATCCCAGCTTATTACTCCAAATTCCGATATTATTAAAAGTGAAGAAGCTATAAGAGATAGGCTTAAGGAGGTTCTTCTTTTTGGTGAAAATACTTATAGCAATATATTCTTCTCAAAACAAAGCAATTTAAAGGAAGCGATAGGGGATATTATCCACAATAGGGAGATTACCGGTGAAATAAGCTCTCTTCTTAGGAAAGCCATCATGGAATTGGACGGGGTTTCCTTGGACAAGCTCCAAAAGAAAATAGATGATAATTTGAATGACCTCTACAGCCACTGGGATATAGAAAGGAACTACCCTGAAAACAATAGAGGAGTAAATAACCCCTATAAGGTCGGCCTAGGAAAGATCCTAGAGAGCTTCTATAGGAAGGAATTCCTAAGACTAGAGATAGATAGAGCTAATGAGAGTGAAAAAAATTATAACGAAATATGCAATACTCTTAAATCAGCTGAATTAAGGATTTCTCAGCTTAAGGAAAAAAAGGAGGGGATGGAAAGGCTAGAGAACGACGTTACTCAAAGGCTGATACTTGAGCCCCAAATGATTAAGCTGGATTCGGATATGGATACCTTAAAAAAGGTTAATATGGAATGGCCTAAGAATGAGCAAAGACTTGAAGGGGTGCTCCAAGAGTTCAAAATTCTTAGTGAAGACTTTGAAAAACTCAATTATGAGAAGGATAAGGCCAAGACTTTAGTCGAAAAAAAAGTCCTGATGAACAAGCTTATAAGGGCAAATGATCTTAAGGTAAAGCTTGATTTGGCACAAGCAGAGATTGGGGCCATTAATGATGTTACAAAGGACCATATTAAGTACCTTGAAAAGAATCATTCAGATATGCTTAAAACTGAAGCCATGCTGAATGCCGGAGTTATTATAGGTCAGTTTAATTACTTCAATGGAAATAATAATCTCATAATTACTAAAGTCTTTGGGCAACCCCTAGAGCTTGAAGAGGGTCAAGTTTTTCGTGGTGATGGATATATAAAGCTTGAATCTCAGGGGCTCTTTGAACTAGAGATTAAATCCGGTGATATGGATTTTAAAGAGTTAAGAGCTAGATTTGAAGAGTATAGGAAAAATATTGAAAACCTTTTGAAGGAATTGGAAGTTGTAGATATTGAAGAAGCTAAGCTCAATAGAGAAAGGCTGGAAGTTCTTAAGGCGTCAGTAGAGAATCTTAAAAATCAAATGGGTGACCTATTAGGAGAATTTACTCTTCAGGAGTTGGAGGAAAGGATTGAAGCCTTAGGTGACCTTGGAGATATAAGGGAGACTGAGGTCATTGAAGGAGAAGTAGATAGGCTGAATAAGAAACACCTTGAACTCTTATCGGATAAAAAACTCTTGGAGTCCAATATAGAAAAGTGGACCCAAATGTATGGAGATTTAGATGGCTTGTTTGATAAGACCATAAACATAAAAATGGAACAAAAACAAGTAGGGGAAAAACTGAATAAACTAAACCCCTTACCTGATGCATATAAGTCTGCAGAGGATTTTAGAAATGATCTAAATAGTACAAGGTTGGAATATGACGGTCTTCAAATATCATTATCAGACTTGAAGAAGCTCCATTTTGAGGCAGAAAATAATTTGCCTGAATTAAGCTGCGAAGACATCTTAGAAGACTTTAAGGCTGAGGAGTCCTTATTTAACAAGAGACTAAATGAGGGCAAGAGTCTGTTGAAGATAAAGGATTCTTTCGATAAGACTAAAAGGCAAATGGATGAATCTTCTTTTACACCGGTGGTTAAGGCTTTCTCCAAATATTTAAGCCTCTTAACAAATGGAAACTTTAAAGAATCTAATATAGATAACGACTTTAATCTAAGGCTGGAAAAGGAAAATAAGAGTGTAATTCCACTTAATCTATTATCTTCCGGAACTTATGACTCAGTAGCCCTTGCCTTGAGGCTTTCTATATTAGAATATATTTTAGGTGATAATAAGGGGTTTTTAATCTTAGACGATTGTCTGGTAGACTTAGATTCATATAGAAGAGAAACCGCAGCAAGGCTAATTGGAGAATTTGCATCTAAACACCAGGTTATATTTACAACCTGCAGTCCTGATACGGCTCAGCTTCTAGGTGGAAACCTTATAGAGATGTAAGAATTATCTATTCATAAAATAATATACTAAGAGATGAAGGGGATATGCTGTATAAAACAGGATTTGTACTGCTTTATGCTTAAAACCGGACCTTCCGTTATAAAAGTACAATATTGGAAGTGCCAAAAGTGCATACTGCTGGATTGTTGCCATAGATAGAAAGTTTACTATAAATATAATTAAGCCAACTATGGGAAGTCTTTTTTTCTTAGTTAGCTTTCTTGTAGAATAAAAAGCCATAATATAGATTATACCAATAAAGCTATAATCTACTTCTAGAACTGAGGCTGCCACTGATGTTATGTAGACTACAAGTAATCTCTTTGTAGGGGTATTATAGGTATCCAAGAAATACATGGCAATTAAGCCTATAAAGAGGGTAAAAAATATATTTTGATGCTGAAAACCCAGTTTGCCATAAAATGCCAAATCAAATGGAAGCTCTGATAAAAGCGCAATTCTTTAGGTCCCTAGTATGGACAAAGCCCTCTACTAGGAGAAAGCAATATATGGGAAAGGCAAGTCTTCCGATTATCCTATATATATTTACGCCTTCATGGAATATAGCCCCATAATGATCTATCATCATAGTGATTAATGCGATTATTTTAAGTATAAGTCCGTTCATAAATACCCCCTTGAACATGTTCATAGGCTAATTATATACCTTGCTAAGGTCTGAGTAAACTTTTGTTTTTAAATTGCTATCATAACTAATTAAAGGATGATTTAATGAAAATAGAATTCGATGATTTTGAAATAGATTGTGAAGTACAGTATGGAAAGAGAAAGAGGATTACAGTAAGTTTAGATACTACAGGCTCTGTAACCATTAAAGCGCCCAATAATACCCCCGAGGAGACCATTGTAAACAGTGTTAGACCTTTAGGAAATAAAATTAAGGTAAAGCTAGAGGAGCTAAAGGCTATAAGGTCTACATTAGGTAAAAAGACCTATGATGATAAGGGCAGTTTTTTCTACCTGGGTAAGGAATATGCCCTTCAGGATTTAATAGATATAGGCGGATTGACTGAAGAGGAGATGAAGGATAGGCTTAAGAAACATTATATTCAGAGTTTAAAAAGAATTATTCCTGAAAGGATAAAGATTTATGAGAATGAGCTTGGCCTTAAACCAAAAGTCATAGATATAAATGAATCTAAAAGTCAGTGGGGAAGCTGTAGCTCAGATAAGAAGATAGCCTTTAACTATAGGCTGGCTATGGCACCTATGGAGGCTATAGACTATGTGGTAGTCCATGAACTGTGCCATCTTAAACATATGAACCACGACAGGTCCTTTTGGAGGCTTGTAGGAAGTATTTTGCCCGATTATAAAATAAGGATGGAATACCTTAAAAAATATGGTCAGTTTCTAACCCTTTAGAAACTGACCATATTTTTTATACAATAATTAATTTCTTCCCATAGAGCTTTTCAAAATCTCCGGCACAGGTCATAGCATTATTAATCTCAATGGATGGATCCTCTTTAGCTATTACCTTTATAATAGCTAAATCACCTTTTATAGTACAGCTTAATTCCTTTATATTGTTATTGGCTCTTCTGTCCAGTTGCTCTGAAATCCTTAAGAGGATACCTAATTTAGTAATAATATTGATATCCTCATCGTTAATTACAGATTTGTAATGTGCCTTATATATACGGAATTCATCCTTTCGATGAAGTGAAGTTGTATAGGCAGCCATAAGAAACTCCTTCTGAGTCAAGCCGTTTAAGTTTGTGTTTATAACTATATAGAAGGAATGCTTATGATGATCATAATAGGAAGTGGATATACCCACATCATGAAGATAGGCAGCAGTTTTTAGTACCTTGTTTACATCAACATCATTTACTTCGGACTCTATATTATGAATTGGTCTTAAATCATCAAACAGCTTTTTAGAAAGATTCCAGATATCATTTCCATGGGATGGACGCATATTATGATTGGTTAACATGGTAGTTAAGGAGTATTCAAGAACATCAGGAACTACCTGAGCCTTATTAAGATACTCATATAAGAGTCCTTCCCTGATACCTCTTCCGGATATAATAAGTTCTTCAAGATCTAGATACTCCATTAAATCATAGATTGCAGCCACAGCCCCCGGAAATATATCGGCCCTGTCCTTAGAAAGTCCCTTGATTCGCTTCCTTTTCTTTAAATCAGAGTTAATTACTGTATCATAGATTGATTTTAAGTCATTAAAATTCATAGAGTATCTATGGGTTATATCAAGTGGGAAGTTCTTGGATTTCTTATCTATTTTACCTATGTTTCTGGCTGTTCCTCCTATGGCTATCAATGGAACATCTTTTACTTCTTTCAGCCAGGATATATTGTGGTAGTTGTTGTAGATAAAGTCATTTAATTCTTTTGAATTATCCTGAGTTACCAGGTTTTCTAATTGGAATTCCTGGCACAAACTTATGGCTCCCATTGGTATACTTATACTATTTATCAACTTTCTGTCTTGAACATAAATTAGCTCAGTGGAGCTACCACCTATATCAATTATTATACAGTCAAGAATGTCTATACTGTTAACTGTACTAAAATAATCATAATATGCTTCCTCCGTTCCGGATATTATTTTAATGCTAATACCGGCTTCTTTAAGGACTCTATCGATAAATTCTTTAGAATTAGGGGCATTTCTAACGGCAGCTGTGGCTACCGCTATAATCTCATCTGCCCCATTTGCATCACATATATTCTTAAAGAATCTTAGGACATCTATAGCATGGTTAACCCTATTCATATCTAATTCACCGGTTTCAGATAGATCTTGTCCTAACCTAACGAATTCCTTTAACTCATCGAATATTCTTAAATAGCCCTTGTCATTTATTCTTGCCAGTACAAGTCTCATGGAGTTGGACCCAATATCTATTACTCCTATGGTTTTCATAAATTCCTCCTTCAATAAATTAGTTTTAATACTTTAAATATGCATTCTCTTATCTAATTCAAGTATTATTTCCTCACCTTTGAATATGAATATGGCTGCAATTGAAATTATGCTTACAGTAATGCTGATAATTGATGGATAGATTATGCTTACCCAATGAAAGAGTATAAATATTACAGGAACTATGCCCAAAATTGAAGCTATTAGAAAATAAGTTAGATAGTCTCTAGTGCTTAGTTTTAATATCTTAGCAGTAATATACATCATAATCATAGCTGAGACTATGATTATAGGGATGACGTAAGTTGTAGACCAGCCTCTCCATCCCGTCTTCCAATCCCAAAATAGGGATAATAGGGATATTATTATTACCTGCTTTATAATCTTTTTTGGAATATGGTACCTCTTCTTGATTATTACATATAATCCTACCCAGACACTTACAAGTCCAAGTACTACCAATAGAGGCCAGTTGATATTGGCCGGAAAAACCATATTTATAGCAAAGCTTATGACGATGGCTGAGATGGATATAAATGATAAAATTTTCATGGGCATATGGCTTTCATAGAAGAGAGGAATATATGGAAAGGTTTGACTCTCCATGTCCTGCTTGTCCTCTATGGGTAGGGTATTGCCACAAAGTATGCATTTGTCCTTATTATCTTTTATATATACCTTACAATGGTTGCAGTATTGCATGACATTACTCCTTTCTAGTGGTTGGATGCTATCTCCACTTGAACCCCATTATTGGATAAGAATTGAAAAAAAGTCCTTCGGATGTCTGTTTCTTCAAATGGAGATGTAAAGCTAATTACTAGTCTATCTTCATATGAGCACATGGTAATCTGTGGTCTTCTAGAGCTGACACATATTGAAAACTGATGAATAAAAGGATTAAACTCAGGAGGCATATTTATTCTTCCGATATTTGACATGGTAGAGGTAATGCCTTTGTCATTAAAGTAATTCGCTATTTTTAATGCAGAGTCCTTAATCGTCAGTGGGATTATCCTAGCTATGGGATTCTTTTCCAAGGACATTAACTTGTATAGGTGATATTCTAAGGCTTCCATTGATAAATTTGTCTTAAAGGAGTCGCTGACAGCATGGATTATGTCCTTAAGTTCATGACTTTGTTTGCTAAAATCATATCCAATATCCATAGTGGAAAAAAAGTTTCTGGCAGTATAGGATTCAAAGTATTGACGAAGGTTAATGGGTACCGACAATACAACAGGTTTATTTGTAGACTGGGATGACATATTCTTATATATGGAATAGAGTAAGAGGGAAGATAGGTATATGGTCATGGTAGTATCGTATTTATGTGCTAGGTCCAATACCTTTTTAGCTGACATACTTCCTTCAATAAGGCTCATACGATATTCCGGTAGACGAGTTCCCTTTGCAATATAGGCATCCTTATATTTAAGCACACTGCCTTTACCATGTTTTTTTGCCCTGGTGAATATCTTCTCAAAGCTATCATCCATCTTCTGGCTTACGGAGGCTTTGTAGTTAATCTTAGGAATTTCCGAGTTTATATCCTTATACTTGCTTGTTATATAGAAATAAATTAAGGATTCCATAAACCAAATTACTCCGGTTCCATCTGTAAGGGAATGGAATACTTCAAGATTTAACCTGTTGTTATAGTATGTAACGTTAAAGAGAAGATTTCTCTTGTCTCTAATATATATAGGTGCACAAATGGGTTGATTTTCAATTTCTACCTTGGGTTTGATGTCACTAAATTCAAAGTAATACCAAAAGGCTCCTCGTCTTAATACAGACCTATATAGGGGAAAGTTATCTATAGTAAGATCTAAGGCTTCCTGGAGTACTTCCGGATCTATATTTTCATAAAGTTGGCATGATAATCTAAATACCTTAGTATCTATATTGTTGCAGGTAGCAGGGAATATCTTCGATGCATTATCTAGTTTTTTCCATTTTATTTTTTGTGGGTTCATTAGTATTCCTCGTTTCAGTATTAGTCAATCAGAAATTGATTGATTTTTTCAT
>CAZTEN010000044.1:9797-10801 GCA_964612495.1 uncultured Tissierella sp.
TCAATATTATTTAGGGGGTTAGAAAAGAAGCCATGTAAGGCATCATTTATCCTATATATCTTTACATAGTTTCCAAATCGCTTTAACTTGTGTCCATAAGCTTCTCCTTCATCCCTTAAAGGATCAAACTCGGCTGTAATAATAAGGGTAGATGGTTGATTGCTTAAGTCATCAGAAAGAATTGGTGCTACATATGGACTTTTTCTGTCCTCTATTTTAGGTACATATAAATCCATATAATCCTGGATTTTCTTTGTTGTCATAACATAACCAGCACCATTTTCTATAACAGATTTATATGGGGATGAATTATTATGGTCATTGTTAGTTGCAGGATAAATAAGAATCTGTTTTCTGGGTAAAAACTCCCCCCTATCTCTAGCCATTAAGGATACAGCAGCTGCAAGATTTCCACCTGCGCTATCTCCTATGAGGGTTATGTCCTTTTCATAGCAATCGATTAATTCCAGATGGGTGAAAATCTCACGAGTTGCATGGTAGCAGTCCTCTAAACCATTGGGGTAAGGATATTCAGGTGCCAGTCTATAATCTACGGATATAACAAGATGTCTTGTTTTATCTGCCATATTTGAACAGATATTGGAATAGGAATCGATATTTCCTGTAACCCAGCCCCCTCCATGAAAGAAAACTAGAACCTTGTTAATAGGATTTTTCTCAGGTCTAAAAACGCGAATAGGTATTTCTCTATCCTCAACCATTATCTTATGGTCTATTAGCTTATGATGAGGAGGCTTTACAGGAGCCATTACTGCATTTAAGACTTTCCTATATTGTCTATAGTATTTTTTTAAATTTAAATGTGGGATGGATAATACTTTAAGAAAAGCCCTCTTTATACTTTTCATTTCATTCCTCTTTCTTAGTTATTAACATATTTTTACCCGATTTTATAAAGTCTAAATTCTATATTACTATTTATATCCCAAATATACAATATTTACAAATAAAAAGATATTTACTGAATATTGCATACAATTGCA
>CAZTEN010000045.1:0-10336 GCA_964612495.1 uncultured Tissierella sp.
GGGCAGTATTGCGCTAGAAGTACTAGAAGAAGTACCGGACGCTGATATTATATTGGTTCCTGTTGGAGGAGGAGGGCTTATTTCCGGCATAGCATCAGCAGCCAAGCAGATAAACCCAAATATAAAGATTATAGGGGTTGAACCGGAGGGAGCAGCAAGTGCCATTGCAGCCCTAAATAGCGGCGAGGTAATAACACTTCCGGAAGCCAATACAATAGCAGATGGTACAGCAGTAAAGAGGATAGGGGACTTAACCTTCGAGTATATAAAAAAATATGTAGATGAAATCATCACAGTATCAGACTACGAATTAATGGAATCATTCTTAATCTTAGTTGAAAAGCACAAAATCATAGTAGAAAATTCAGGGATTCTAGCTGTTGCCGGTATAATGAAGCTTAAGGAAAAAAATAAGAAGGTAGTATCAATCCTAAGTGGAGGAAATATTGATGTGCTTACAATATCCTCAATGATTAATAAGGGTCTTGTAGCTAGGGGTAGGGTCTTTAAGTTTAGCGTTTATCTACCTGATAAGCCGGGACAGCTAGTAAAGGTATCACAAATCCTGGCAGACCTAAATGCTAACGTAATTAAATTAGATCATAATCAATTTATAAACCTGGATAGATTTCATGATGTGGAATTACAAGTAACAGTAGAAACAAATGGTGAGGAACATATTCAAAGAATAACAGATACGATGAGGGAGAATGGGTTTAATATAATAAGGCTGAATAGCCACTAGAAAACAGGAAGGTGATATTTTATGGAAAGGAAAAAAATTAATGGTTCAAGGATATTATTGGAGTGTCTTTATAGATTAGGAATCACAGAGATGTTTGGATATCCCGGTGGATCAGTAATTCCAATATATGATGAAATCTATAAATTCGATAAGATAAAGCATTACTTTTCAAGACATGAGCAGGGGGCAGCTCATGAGGCAGATGGGTATGCAAGAGCTTCAGGTAAGGTTGGATGCTGTTTAGCAACTTCCGGTCCTGGTGCTACAAATTTAGTTACAGGAATAATGACTGCTCACATGGATTCAATTCCCCTTTTAGCCATAACCGGCCAGGTTGGAATGAACATGCTTGGTAGGGATGCTTTCCAGGAAAGTGATATTGTGGGGATTACACTTCCAATTACAAAGATGAGCTATCTTGTTACGGATATCATGGATTTGCCTAGAATAATCAAGGATTCATATTATATAGCATCTACAGGAAGACCAGGACCGGTCCTAATTGATATTCCAAAGAATATTCAACTTGCAGAAATAGATGTTGAAGAATTTGAAAAACTTTATGCTAAAGAGATAGACCTTCCGGGTTATGACCCTACGATTTTGGGACATCCAAAACAGGTAAAAGCTGCAATAAACCTTATAAAGAAAGCTAAGAAACCATTGATAATAGCAGGAGCTGGCGTTTTAAAATCCAAATCTTCAGATGAATTGATGGAATTTGCAAGAAAAGGTGATATACCTGTTACGACTACATTGTTGGGACTTGGAGCATTTCCTAGTAATGATAGATTAAGCCTTGGAATGCTTGGGATGCATGGTACTGTAGCCGCAAACTTTGCTACTAATGAAGCTGATTTGATAATAGCTTGTGGTATAAGATTTGATGACCGTATAACTGGGGATCCGGATAAGTTCTGCAGCAATGCTCAAATAATCCATATTGATATAGACCCTGCAGAAATAGGCAAGAACAAGAAAGTGGATATCCCAATAGTAGGAGATTTGAAAAATGTACTTGAGAACTTTAACAAATCCATGGATGAACTTGAGCATAAGGAATGGAATGACCAGCTTAATGAGTGGAAAAATGAGTATCCATTTAGCTATGAAGAGAGCAAGGAAGGCAGATTGATGCCTCAGGAGGTATTAAAAAAGCTTGATAAGATACTAGAGGGCAAGGCCATAGTGGCAACAGATGTAGGTCAAAATCAGATGTGGACTGCTCAGTACTTGAGCTTTAATAGACCAAATAGCATTTTAACTTCAGGTGGTTCCGGTACTATGGGCTTTGGAGTTCCTGCTGCCATAGGGGCACAAGTTGCCATGCCTAATGAGCAAGTAGTAGCCATAGTTGGTGACGGAGGCTTCCAGATGACCTTCCAAGAGCTTATGATGGTTAAGCAGTATGATTTGAAATTAAAGGTAATGATACTAAACAATTCCTTCCTTGGAATGGTAAGACAATGGCAAGAGATATTTAACGACAGAAGGTATTCCTTCGTCGATTTAAGTGTAAATCCTAATTTTAGCAAGATTGCCGAAGCCTATGGAATTGATTATGTAAGGATTGAAAGTAAGGCTGACCTAGAGGATAAACTTAAGGGAGCTATTGAATCCGATAAAGCAGTAATTATTGAATGCATAGTTGAGAAAGAGGCTAATGTACTTCCAATGATACCAGCAGGAAAAACAGTTTCAGATATGGTTGGGAAAAAAGGGGTGTTGAAGTATGAGTAAAACACATGAAATACTTATTATTGCTAAAAATACTAATGGAATAGTTGCAAGAATTATGTCCTTATTCAACAGACGTGGATACTTTGTAAAGAATATGACAGCCGGTATAACTAACATCTCCGGTCATGCAAGACTTACCTTATCTGTGGAAGGGGATGAAGAAGCTTTAGACCAGATTCAAAAGCAAGTCTATAAGATTGTAGATGTTGTTAAAGTTAAGATATTCCCTAAGGAAGGTACTATTAGAAGGGAATTGATGCTTATAAAGGTAAAAGCCAATCATGAGACCAGGGCTCAAATAATTCAGATAGCTGATATTTATAGAGGTAATGTATTAGATGTAGGTCCAAATTCCATTGTTATTGAGATAACAGGAAGTGTAAGTAAACTTCATGGATTTGTACAAATGATGGATACTTATGGTATACTGGAAATAGCCAAGACTGGTGTTGTTGCAATGAGCCGTGGAGAAAAGATGTAAATAATATTGCCACGCATTCTTTTGACTTCAGTCGTGAGAGGTTCACACTAATATCAGTAAAATAAATATTTATAAAAGGAGAGGTTATTAATGGCAAAGATGTTTTATGAAAATGATTGTAATGTAGAGGTACTTAATGGTAAGAAAGTTGCAATTATAGGTTATGGTAGTCAAGGTCATGCACATGCACTTAATCTTCATGAATCAGGAGTAGATGTAAGAGTAGGTCTTTATGAAGGAAGTAAGTCCTGGAATAAAGCAGCAGAAGCAGGTCTAAAGGTTATGACAGCAGCTCAGGCAGCAGAAGAAGCAGATGTTATAATGATATTAATCAACGATGAGAAACAAGTAGCTTTATATGAAGAAAGCATTAAACCGAATTTAAAGCCAGGAAAATATTTAGCATTTGCACATGGATTTAATATCCACTATGGACAAATAATTCCTCCATCAGATGTGAATGTATTTATGATAGCTCCAAAGGGACCTGGACATACAGTAAGAAGCCAGTATCAAGAAGGAAAAGGAGTTCCGTGTTTAATAGCAGTATATCAAGATGTTACAGGAAACACATATGATATTGGACTTGCATATGCAGCAGGTGTCGGTGGAGCAAGAGCCGGAGTTCTTGAAACTACATTTAAGGAAGAAACTGAAACTGACCTTTTCGGAGAGCAAGCAGTTCTTTGTGGAGGAGTTACAGAGCTAATGAAGGCTGGTTTCGAAGTATTAGTTGAAGCTGGATATGATCCGGAAAGTGCATATTTTGAATGTGTACATGAAATGAAATTAATTGTTGATATGATAAATCAAGGTGGATTCGAATACATGAGATATTCTATCTCTGATACAGCAGAATATGGAGATTATACTGTAGGTAGCAGAATAATAACTCAAGAAACCAGAAATGAAATGAGAAAAGTATTGAAGGAAATCCAAGAAGGAACTTTCGCAAAGAACTGGTTAGTTGAAAACAAAGTAAATAGACCATACTTCAAAGCTAAGAGAAGAATCGAAGCTGAACATCCGGTAGAGGTAGTTGGAAAGAAATTAAGAGGTATGATGAGCTGGTTAAAGAAGTAGTAAGTTGTATATAGGAGGCCATTATGAACAGCGAAAAAATGAAATCAGGAGTAGAAAAAGCACCCCATAGGTCTCTTCTAAAGGCCTTGGGCCTTACAAATGAAGAAATCAAGAAGCCATTAATAGGTGTGGTTAACTCCTTTAATGAAATAGTACCGGGTCATAAACATTTAAGGGAAATAGCTGAGGCTGTTAAAAAGGGAGTACTAATGGAGGGTGGAAACCCTCTTGAATTCCCATCTATTGCCGTATGTGACGGAATAGCCATGAACCATGAGGGTATGAAATATTCCCTAGTCAGCAGGGAAATCATTGCCGACTCCATAGAAGTTATGACTAAGGCCCATGGCCTTGATGGCCTTGTATTGATACCAAACTGTGATAAATCTGTTCCGGGCATGATGATGGCTGCGGCTAGAATCGATATTCCTACTATTATAGTAAGTGGTGGACCTATGCTTGCAGGTAAAGTAGGCGGCGCTAAGGTGGATTTAAGTACAGTATTTGAAGCCGTAGGGTCAGTTACTGCAGGAACTATGACTGAAGAAGAACTGGATGAACTTGAAAACAATGCTTGCCCAAGCTGTGGATCCTGTTCCGGTATGTTTACAGCCAATTCAATGAACTGTATGACTGAAGCCTTGGGATTAGCCCTTCCGGGAAATGGAACTATTCCTGCTGTATATGCTGATAGAATAAGGATTGCCAAATATTCAGGAATGAAAATTATGGAACTTGTAAGAGATAATGTTACGCCAAGTCAGATTTTAACTGAAGAAGCATTTCAAAATGCCCTTGCAGTAGATATGGCATTGGGGTGCTCCAGCAATACAGTTCTTCATCTTCTGGCTATTGCACACGAGGCTGGAATTGAAATGAACCTGGATATTATAAATGAAGTAAGTAAGAGAACTCCTAACCTTTGTAAATTAAGACCAGCAGGTCCTTATCATATTGAAAACCTGCATGATGCAGGTGGAGTAATGGCAGTTATGAATGAGCTTAGCAAGAAAAATCTATTGACTTTAGATATTAAGAATGTCACCGGCAAAACCCTTGGTCAAGTAATTTCTAAATACAAGGTGTTAGACAATAAAATCATAGCATCAATAGATGCGCCGTACAGCAATACCGGGGGGATAGCTGTACTAAGGGGTAATTTAGCTCCTGATGGTGCTGTAGTTAAGAGATCTGCAGTAGCTGAAGAAATGTTAAGACATAAGGGACCTGCAAGGGTATTTGACAGTGAAGAAGAAACTGTAAAAGCAATATTTAGCGGCTCCATTAAAAAGGGTCAAGTGCTTGTTATAAGATATGAAGGGCCTCAAGGTGGACCTGGTATGAGAGAGATGCTTACACCAACATCAGCTCTGGCAGGAATGGGTCTAGATAAGGATGTGGCCCTGCTTACAGATGGAAGATTCTCGGGAGCTACAAGAGGAGCATCTATAGGCCACGTTGCCCCTGAAGCAAGTGTAGGAGGACCTATTGCCTTTGTAGAAGAGGGAGACGAAATCGAAATCGATATGATAGAAGGCGTCTTGAACTTCAAAGTAGATGAAAAGACCTTGGAGGAGAGAAAAGCAAAATGGCAGCCTAAGAAATCAACAGCTAAGGGATATTTAGCTAAATACGAAAAGATAGTAGAATCAGCAGCTAAAGGTGCAATTTGTAGAGTATAAAATAGGTAAGAGATAAGAGTGAACAACTAACAGTGAACAATGAGAAGTAGTGAAGAATTTATATGGAACAAAGGGGGTGGTTCCTTTTGTTCCTTTTACATTGTGAATTGAATTAAGGAGGAAGTAATGACAACATCATATGTATTTTATCAAGGTAAAATTGTAGAAGAGAGCACAGTAAGCATAGATATTAGGTGCAAAGGCTTTAACTATGGTTTAGGATGCTTTGAGGGTATAAGGGCTTATTGGGATGAAGAAAAAAAGCAGCTTTATGGCTTCAGAATGTTGGAACACTATGAAAGACTCTTGGAATCCTGCAAGGCGCTGTATATGGAGATTCCATATACTGCTAAAGAGCTTTGTGATTTCACTGTAGAACTTTTAAAGAAAAATGAATTTAAGACTACTACATATATAAGACCGGTAGTATATAAGGGTTCAACTCATTTAGTCCCATCCTTATATGGGGATATGGATGATAGAGTGCTTATCTACTGTCAACCAATGGGTAGTTTTACAGGAAAGGATGTCCTTCGTGTAGCAGTATCTTCTTGGAGAAGAATTTCAGATACAATGCTGCCACCAAGAACTAAGGCAACTGCAGGATACTTAAATTCCGGTCTTGCATCATTAGAAGTCCTTCAAAACGGTTTTGATGAGGCTATATTCTTAACTGAATCTGGCAATGTATGTGAGGGACCGGGTGAAAATATATTTATAGTTAAGAAGGGGAAGCTAATAACACCGCCTGCATCAGACCATATATTGGAAGGAATAACAAGGGACTTAGTAATGACCCTTGCTGAAGATGAGCTTGGTATGGAAGTAGTAGAAAGAAGTGTAGCTAGAACTGAGCTATATAATTCCCAAGAAGTCTTCTTCAGTGGAACAGCTATGGAGGTTACAGCCGTAGGGGAAGTGGACAGAAGAAAAGTAGGAAGTGGAGAAGAAGGAGAAGTGTGTAAAAAACTTAAGGCTCTATTCTCTGATATAACAAAAGGGAATAATCCTAAGTATGCACATATGTGCACACCTGTTTATTAAAGTAGCAGAAAAGATAGGGAAAAAGCTAGAATTTGAATTCTAGCTTTTTTTGTATTTATAGCATCTCAAGAAATGCTGTTATTCTAGTTCTAATCTATTCGATATTTCTATAGATTGCTAATCAATTATCAAATATTTCGATATGGGTTTAAAGGCATAAAAAATTGAGTTATACTATATCTTGAAATGTCATGATTGTTTAAATAAGCAGGTAACTTAGTGTCCGGTTACTAAAAATTGAAAGATAAAGTTGGTAGTAAAGGTATGGGGTTAAATGGAAGAATCAAATTAATTGCCCTGATTATTTTAGTAATTGGGCTTAGTGCTTATTATTTTTTACCTAGGGAAAACCATGAAGCAAATAGGGAAGGGACTTTAAAAATAGGAGCTGGGGATGATATCACAGGGTTGCTATTAAAAAATATTATTGAATTAAACAAAGCTGAACAAGATACCAAGTTCTTGTCAGTAGAAGATGAGCTAGAATTTTTTACTTTTAAGGACTGTTGAAGTAATACTGCTCAATGGGCATTGAGCACAGAAGAAATTGATATGGCCTTTTATTGTAATCATATGGCATTACATTTAGTGAGGGCAAACGAGGATTTTGAAATATATGGTCCTATAATTATGAATGCTGAGGTGATTGCATATAAAGCTCAATTGAGTGATGTAAAAAAGTTAGGAATTGGACAAAAGAAGGAACATCTGCATAGGTTAGCTGAGAAAAGTCATAATCAGATAAAGGAAATAATTGAAATTTCACCTGCTTCATTGCCTTATTCGCTTGAGGGAGGGCAAATAGACGGTGCAGTTCTTGATATTACTAAGGCTGCGCTATTAAAAGATTTCAAATTTGCTCCCCTTTCAGAGGATGACTATATTTCTTTTAGCTTGGTAGTAAGAAAGGACATTATAGAAACTGAGGAATTTAAGGATTTCTTAGATGCCTATAATAAAGCAGTTGATGAATTCAATCAAGATGAGATATTAAAAAAATTGACCAATTCCGACGGGATGCTTTGGGAAAATGTAAATATTAAGTTTCTCAACTTAGAATGAAGCTGAAGCTCATAGCAGTGGTGTGAAGCTAGTGTATATTTGAAATAGGAAGGTGAAAATATGTCAATATCTATAAAAGGAATAACAAAGTCGTTTAATAACAGAAGGGACAAAAAATCAATGAAGACTGTCTTGGAGGACATTTCCTTCGATGTAAATGAAGGGGAGAAAATATGGAAGACTTTAATTTTAAAAATTATACAAAAGAACAACTGGCTATTGATAGTATAGACAGCAGGTTTAATAAGAGTGAAAATAGGATTAGAAGGTATTTAATGAATTACACCATAAAAAACGGACAAGCTTTTAATCTTAAGAATTTATCTACTATTTATAATGATATCAAAGATATGACTGAGGAAGAGATTAAAGATGCTATTGAGGTCCTTATAAATAAGAATGGCATTGTAGTAGATGAGGATAGGAATGTGAATTTCATCTATCCCGTATCAGCTTTGCCAACTAACCACAAGGTAAAATTAGCTGATGGGTCCGAGTTTTATGCCATGTGTGCCATAGATGCAATAGGAACGTCCTTTACCTTTAAACAGGATGTTGATATTGAGTCACAATGCAGTCATTGTGGTACAAATGTAAAAATAAGCATAAGAAATGGGAAAATCATTGACTATGATCCTTTAGACTTGCATATACTTCATGTGGATTTAAATAAAAATTCGAATTGGTCAGGCTCTTGCTGAAATGTTATGAATTTCTTCTGTAAGAAGAATGAATATGATATCTATGTAGATGAAATGGAATTAAATGAAGAGAATATCTTTTGCTTAGATGTTAATGAAGCATTTTATGTGGCAAAAATGTTGTTTAGCGTAACGGATATTTAACAAATAACAATAGAAAAAAGGCTATGCAAGTTTTATTTGCATAGCCTTTTACTTTCTAGATTGCAAGATTAAGTTTTTCTTTTAGTGTTAGTGAACTGCCCTTTAAGGTAAGGTTAAGAGCATTTACTATCATAACTGACATCTGGCCTCTTGTAATGCGGCCCATTGGCCTTAAATCTAGGTTATCCATTATTCCTAATTTGGATGCAATTTCCGGTGTTGTATTCCATAGTTGAGACTCCTCTTCATAGCCAAGGGCTCTTAGCATTATAGTCATAAATTGTTGTACAGTTACCCTTTCATTTACCCCAAAGGTATAATCTCCCATTCCTTTTATTAATCCCTTATCAACAGCCCATCCTATATATGGCTCATAAAATGAATATGATTTGGTTAAATCGGTAAATTTGGGCTTTACCAAGTAAGCTCTGGCACTTAATTCGTTGTTATATAGGCGGCTTATGAGAACCACCATATCTTGACGTCTTAGGGTATCACCAAGCATCAAATTTCCTTCCTCATTTCCTTTTATTACCCCTAAATCCCTTAAAATCAATCCAGAGGAGAGGTATTTATCTTCTGGTTGTGCATTGGCAACTATCGGAAGGATTGCTGTTAACAGCATGGATAGTAGTATTATTATTACAATGATTTTTTTCAAATTTTCTCTCCTTTCTTTTAGTTTCTAACTATTATGCAGTAGAAAAAATCCTTATTAGATGTTAAAATTGAATTATCTAATTATTTTTTCAAAGCATTGGTGAAACTAATTACAATGATACTTAAATTATACTATAGATGTATTGAATTTAATATTAAATTGAGATTACAATTATTTTGACATATGCTATTTAGTAGTATAGAATATTGTAGTTAAAGTGAAAAAAGTGTAGGAGGAGGTTGTATTTTGGCAACTAAATTTATCTTTGTTACCGGCGGTGTTGTTTCATCCTTAGGAAAGGGTATTACTGCAGCAAGTTTAGGTCGCCTTCTAAAGAGCAGGGGCTTAAAGGTTACTATTCAAAAATTCGACCCGTATATAAATGTAGATCCAGGTTCTATGAGTCCATATCAGCATGGTGAGGTTTTCGTAACAGATGATGGTGCTGAAACCGATTTGGATCTAGGCCATTATGAAAGATTTATAGATATTAATCTAACTAAAAACAATAGTATTACAACCGGAAAAATCTATTGGTCGGTATTAAATAAGGAAAGAAGAGGAGATTATGAGGGAAAGACTGTACAGGTTATCCCACATATCACAAACGAAATTAAGGAAAGAATGATTAAATCCTCTAAGGAAAGGGAATTGGACGTTATTATAACTGAAATCGGTGGTACTGTAGGGGATATTGAATCCCTACCCTTCCTAGAAGCCATAAGACAGCTTAAATCAGATGTAGGAAGAGAAAATGTAATGTATATCCACGTTACCTTGATTCCTTATCTTACAAAATCAGGTGAACTAAAGACAAAACCAACACAGCATAGTGTAAAGGAACTTAGAAGTCTTGGAATTCAACCGGATTTATTGATTTGTAGAACGGAGCATCATCTTGAAGAGGATTTAAAGGCTAAGATTGCATTATTCTGTGATTTAGATCCATCAGAAGTCATTGAAAATATGGACGTAGAGACCATATATGAGTTG
>CAZTEN010000045.1:10346-10649 GCA_964612495.1 uncultured Tissierella sp.
AAGATCAAGGCTTATCCAAGATGGTTATAGAGCATTTAAAACTTGAGTGTGGTGACTTGGATTTAACCGAGTGGAATTCATTAATCGAAAAGGTAAAAAATCCAAAGGGTAAGGTAAAAATAGCCCTTGTAGGAAAATATGTTGAACTTAGGGATGCATACCTATCCGTAGCCGAAGCCTTAAGACATGGTGGTATTGCCAATGATGTAGAGGTGGATATTGATTGGGTAAATTCTGAAGACTTAGAGCTTGAAAATTATGAAGAAGCACTTAAGGGAGCAGATGGAATTATTGTACCCGGTG
>CAZTEN010000046.1:0-10564 GCA_964612495.1 uncultured Tissierella sp.
TATTTTTCAACCCTTCATATAAGCCTTCAGTACTATTTTCAACCATCATGCCATATTCTCCATAATTAAGCAGTTCATTAGGGCCTGTGCACTTTGTGCTTAATACGGGTATTCCTAAAATTAAAGCTTCTGCTACCACCAGTGGATACCCCTCTACTCTGGATGAAGAAACAAACAAGTCACAATTAATAATGTAATTATAAGGGTTGTCTTGAAAACCTAAAAGCTTAACACTATTGTGTAGTGAATATATAGAAATCAAGTTCTCTAATTCTAATCTTTGGCTACCCTCCCCTAGGATTAGAAGCTCAAAATCAACCCCATCAATAGACAATTGTTTACAACATTCTATTAATCTATCATATCCCTTTTCATTAACAAGCCGTCCCACAGAGATTATTCTAAACTTATCAGGAAAAACATATTTAAGAACTTCTTTAGATTTTTCCTTAATCTTATGGTCATCTAATATATTATGTTGAACATATACCCTGTTGCTGATGCTAAATCTTCTAGAAAAAGCTTCTTTGGCTTCTTGTGAAACACAAAATATCTTATCAAACTTTTTATATGCCTTACTATTTCCCTCTACACTTTTAAACATTTTTAAATGATTATAATATTTATCTAAATCCGTATGAACCCAGGTAAGCTTAATTGAATCTTTATTTTTCGATGCAGATATGATTTTTACTGGTGCACCTTCTAAAAATGCAATTTCTATATCGAATTTATTACCGATATAAATCTTATGAATAAGTTTAGCAGGCAATATAAATTGTATAGCATAAGCTCTTAATCTTTTTATTAACTTGTTCCTACTTTTGTTCAGTGAAGAATACTTAATATTATTGTTAAGTTGACTTCTGTATACACCATAATCAAATAGAGTCATCACAGTAATATCATATTTTTTAAGATTTAAATTATTTACAATATCTATAAGGACCTTTTCTGCCCCTCCACCATCGAGAGTATTTATTAAGAACAAAATTTTTTTCATAAGATGGAAACTCCTCTTTATTTGGAGAAAAACTTATACCAGTCAATTTTTGCTTGGATAGTATTTTTAAGGGCTTAGTCTATTGCCAAAAAAACATATAGTAGGCATTATTTCTAATATATAAAAGTAACAGAGTAGATACAGAAATGTAATATACAATTATCTTCTCTTTTTTTGGAAAGGATTTTATGATTTCCGGTATTAATAATAATATAAATACTGAATAATATTGAACTACACGCATTGTAGATGAAACTATAAAAGTCAATGGAACAAGCCATACAGCAAGAATTAACGCATTGATATAATTTGTCGCTTGTTTATTATTTTCGATTATCTTACTATATCTCAACATGATAACTACAAATATAATAATTAGAAATGAAGCAAATGTCCTAGTACTTGGTCCTCCATATTGTTGGATATAAGATCCATATCCACTGAAGGAGCCTAGCACCATAATAACTTGATTTTTAAATATAAACACTAATATTGTAATTACAACTGCGCTTATTAAATAGCGGTTTGTAATCGTCTTGTTAGCCATAAAATAAAAGGGTAAAAAAACCAATGAAGATTTATGTATTGTAAATGCAATAGCCATTAATAGCAAGAATGGCCGAAACCTTCTTTCTATAATAAAGTCATATCCAATCAATACTACTAAGGCTGTTGCAATTGTTTGACGATGCCCAGTGACCGCGAAGAAGGCATAAAACAAGGTTGAGTAAATAAGGAAACTAATAAATGGATCTGACGAATTTTTATAAATCCATCTTCCCAGTGGCACAGTAAAAACAATTGCAATAATAAGGATATAAACTTGATAATTAGTAGTAAAAATTTGGACTAACTTTTCAAATATCATATACCCCGGATCCTTACCCTCAAATCCTCGAAAATAAACATCCACAAAATTGTTTAAAACGTATCTCCAACTATTATACATGGTATAATCAAAAAAATTTAATTTATATGTTAGGG
The DNA here is from genome assembly GCA_964612495.1 of uncultured Tissierella sp. Taxonomy (GTDB): domain Bacteria; phylum Bacillota; class Clostridia; order Tissierellales; family Tissierellaceae; genus Tissierella_B. The sequence continues at coordinate 1,988 of CAZTEN010000046.1, forward strand.
TATCTGCCCCTACAGAGATATGTCTCAAGCCTGAAATCAAAATCCAATTGAACGAGGCTAGAGCACAAAATAACTTTTTATTCTTATGTCTTGAACTATACAAAAATAAATATGCATATAAAAAAATTAATAATATATTAATTAGATAGATTTTCATTTATTCTTCTACTTTCTTTATTTTTTCTATCATATTCTGGTAGAGATTTATATAATCAATATACCTATCCTTCTTATTGTATTTATTTATACCAAGTTTTACACAGTTTAACTCATAATTTTCTTTCCCTTTTAGTTTCACTTCCCTAACAGCCTTCAATAAGCTTATATAGTCTCCTTGTTTAACAACTATACCTGTTTCACTATTAATTATTTCAGGACTTCCTCCCGAGTCAAAAGTAATTATTGGACTACCACAACAAATGGATTCTATATTAACAGTTGGCAAAGAATCTTCCCAGGTCACATTTACAAAAACATCCGACATAGAATATATCTTTGCTAATTCAGTTCTTTCGCTGATGTATTTAAGACCCATTACATTACTAGGAAGCTTTCCTAATTGCTCTTCACTACATCCAATTAAAACAAGTATTTCATCATGACTAAGCTGGTCAAAAATATATCTAAAAGTATCTCTATTCCGCTCATTTAACCATTTATCTGCTGTTCCTAAAATCACAAATTTATCACTTATGTTAAGTTTCATTCGCATATCCGATTTAATCGGTTTGAAAATATTTAGATCTACACCATTGTGAATAGTTACTATTTCCTTACTCTTAAGAAAGGATTTCTTAGCTTCATTACTAATCCACTCCGAAACCCCTACAATAACTAAATCATCAATATTATTTAGATATCTTTTCTTATCTTCATAAACCTCTGTGACCCTATCAAAAACCAACTTGGAACATCATCTTTTAGCTTAGGACAATCTACACATTGGCTTTGCCATTTGTAACACTTTGCACTCTCATAATGAAAACACTTCCCTGTAAAGAACCAACAGTCATGTAGAGTAATAACTGTCTTAATCTTATTCTTGATTATATATTTTAATAATAAATTCAGATTTACATAATTATTGTGTAAATTGTGCAAATGGATGATATCTGGTTTAACCTCTCTAATGTACTTTAATAATTTCTTTGTACTTAAGGTTGAAAAATATGCCTGTTTGCCCATAATACGAGTTAATAATCCATGTATTTTGTAATCCATCAAATTTCCGACTCTATATCCATGCTGTAGCTTTCCTATCGCTTTAGTATAGGCGACATAGGATTCATGCCCTTCTGCTTGTAATAGTTGGTCGATATCGCTTACTATTGTACCTGTGCTTTTACTACCATATAAAGCATTAATTTGTAATACTTTCATTGTACTCTTCCTCAACTAAAATTTTTAAATCATCATATAAAACCCTTTGAATCTTTCCAATCTGGTGATTCCTTTCACCACATTTCCAAGCATTCAATCCATATTCCTCTATTATTTGGGGATTATCAATTAGGTTTTTTATTTGCTCTTGAATCTTATCTAAATCGTCTACTACAATAGCTGCATTATTGTTTTTTAGATATTCTATGGATGCTGACTTTTGGTCACCAACAGCTAGTATGCATTTCCCTTTAGCAAAATAATCAATGAGTTTAGTAGAGAATGATAACCTGGTTGAAAGTTTTGCCCTTATACGAAAGGATTCAACATGGACTAAAATGTCTGAGTCATTTTGAACTCTATTGACATCGCTAGCAGGAATAGCTCCCATATATTTAATACTCTTTATTTCTGATAATACCCTTTTCATCTTTGAAGTCAAGATGTTCTTAGAATAAATATATAGGATACCTTTTTCACCTATCAAGTTGATCTTATCTAGGGCTCTTCCAACCATCTCCAAACTTTCCCATCTACCAGCATATATATTACCTGTATATACAAACTTATAGGGATATACTCCTTTTATTTTAGTATCGGGAACTATATCAAATACCCCACCCTTAGTTAATAGCTTACTTTGAATCTTAAGGCTCTTATCATATTCTTCCTTTTGTTTAGCTACGATTGTATATATTATATTAGAAGCTTCTACTGTCTTTTTTATACTCCTTCTTATGAGATATTTATTAATCCAGAAGAGGGGTGAAAAAGATAATTGTTTTAGCGAGTAGACATCGTCTACAAAATAAATCGTTGACTTTGATTTACTATGTTTTATCACATATTGCTGTAGATTGTTCATATAAATACTTGCACAAGCTAAGGACAAAATTATATCCGGATTATATTCCTCAATAAATTCATCTAATTCTTTAGTTTTCCATTTGCTTATCTTCCATAAAAGCTCTCTGGCTAAGAGAAAAATGTTCCACCTGTATTTGAGAAAGAATCTATATATCTTTTTTCCCTTTTCTTCATCATTTCTTAAAGTATCTTTTTCGATATTTATCTTCTCTAACATGGAAGTATTTATTTTTATTCCACTTTTAATATTTTTATTAAATAATCTTCCAATTAACCTATTTTCAGATATTTGAAAAAAATTATCGCATACTACTGTATTGGGCAAATCAGGTCGGGCATAAATCATAGCCAGCTTGTCTTTTGACCAAAATTGAAATAAATTAGAAAATGTATTTCCAATATTATTATCATCAGCCCAGGTTGCATCGGATATTAGCAATATATTAGGATATTCTTTATCTTGGCCCATGGCATTTATCCCCATATTTTAAATTAGAACTTTTATTTGTATAACTTTTGCAATAAAGTTATGGTTTTTTTCATTTCATAATTTTCTACTTTTTTAATGTTATTTAAGGATATTTTTTCTGATAAATTCTTATTAGCAAATAACTTATTTATACAATTTGAAAATCCGTCTATATCCTTAGGTTCACTTATAAATCCGGTTTCTCCATCAACAGAGTAATCCATAATTCCATGCAGATTAGATGTAACTAGTGGAAGACCGCATGCCATAGCCTCTAATGCTGCCATCCCAAGGCCTTCTCTTAATGAAGGTATTGCAAAGACATTACATATCTTACAAATCTCAGCTATATCACTTCGAAACCCTAAAAAATGCACCTGACTACTAATACCTAGATTTTCTGCTAAATCCTTTAGATACTTATCGAGTGGACCATCCCCACAAATTACATAATGAATTTTTGGATTGCCTAATTTTGCAATGGCTTCTATTATTACTCTATAGTTTTTGTTTTGATCCAAGGAACCAACTGACAATACTACAAAAGAATCCTCCCCTAGCCCTATGGAATTTCGTTTAGCCTTCCAATCAACTGTAGTGTTTCTATAAAAATCTATATTCAGTCCTATACCTGGTATATATTCAATCCTATTTGCTTTGAAAGATGCTTTTGCCCTACTATAATCTTCACTGTTTATTGTTATTAGTGTATCTGTATATCTGGAAAGCCATCTTTCAACCGGATAGTACACAAGCCAGTTCATTATTGGTGCTCCCTTATAGAAATGAAAACCGTGGGCTGTATAAAATACTCTTGCATTCCTCGACTCTTTACACGCCAACCTGACAAGTGCCGATGCTACAGGGGTGTGTGTATGAACTATATCATACTCTTCTTCAAAAATAATCTTCTTTATAATTCTATAGGCTTCAAAATTTCTTTTACTATAAGGGGTTCTTTGGAATGGGACTTCATGTATTTTACAGCCTATTTCAATAATTTGGGGCTTTACCTCTTGTACAATATTAAAAGCCACATCAACTTTATGTCCTTCATCAATAAGCATTTTGATATGGGGAATTAAAAATGCATTTACGGTGTTTGATATAGTTGTTACATACAATATCTTCATTACTATATTCACCTCACAAACTGCTGCATTTAGGTCTAAAGGTTATAGTCTGATTTAATTTCTTTAATACTTCTCCCGGTCCCACTTCATATAGTTGATTCATGTGATTTTCCTTCATATATAAAATAGTATCTAGCCATTTAACATGCCCGGTTATCTGCTGAATCAAGGCCTTCTTAATGGTGTTTGCATCCCTTGTTCCATATCCTAATACATTGGGGATTACATCTACAATTGGCTCATGAAATAAAACCTTCTCTATCTCTTCTTCCATAGCTTTTTTAGCATCCAGCATTAAAGGGCTATGAAATGCAGAGCTTACCTTAAGCTGCCTAACATCACTGTTTTCAATCCGGGATAATTTTTGGGCTACCTTTGTGACTTCTTCAATATCTCCGGAGATAACCGTCTGTATTTTTGAATTGATATTAGCTATTACTACCTTTTCTTCTAAGCCTAATAGATGCTTACTTATTTCTTCAATATTTACCCCAATTACCGCAAACATAGCACCCCGGTCATTATTTTTACTCATGGCTAATCCTCGTTTTCTTACGAGCCTTAGTCCATCTTCGAAAGACAAAACCCCAGCAGCATATAAGGATGTATATTCCCCTAAACTATGACCTGCTACCATATTGAATCCTTCACCCATTTGCTTAAACTTTTCGAAATACATGGCTGAAATCACAAAAATAGCAGGTTGTGCAATTTCAGTTGATCTTAGGTCTTCCTCGGTCCCATTAAATATCATGGATTTTAAATCGAATCCCAATATAGCATTTGAGTAATCCATCAACTTTCTTGCACTTTCTATTTCTTTATATAATTCATAGCCCATTCCTACATATTGGGTACCCTGACCTGGAAATAATAGTCCAATATTCTTCATAAGATCAACTCCAATTACTTTAAATAAATTTCTCATTAAATAAAATAGAAGTTAACGTTTTCATCATCTTTTACATCTATAAAATAATCAGAACAAATACTAAAAATATATTCTTTAATAAATGTAGTTGAAATCCTGCCGTTACCTAATACGTCAAAGGTATCAAAGGAAAGCTTCATACCTAGACCCGCCCACTTGACATAGGCTTCTTTCCTGGTCCATACTTCCAGAAATCTTAAATCCTGATTGTCTTTTCTGTGAAAAATATAATTTTGTTCATCTTTTGTAAAAAATTTTTCAGTAATTCGATTAATATTTGGCCTATGGGGTCTTATCCTTTCGATATCTATGCCAATTGGCTTATTTGAAATAGCTCCTGCAATCATATTTTTTGAGTGAGTAACATTAAAATGAAGGTAGGGATAATCTCTTAGATATGGCTTTCCATATTTAGTTTTTTTAATAACCAATTCATCACTATTTGCATTCAAATAGTCCCTTAAGATCTTTCTTATAAATAATTCAGATTTAATTTTAGGGTCCATTACTTCTTCCAAATATATTTTAATCATGAATATACCCCATCTGCTTAATTGCCCATAGCCTTATTATATATATCTCCAACTGTTTTTAATTTCAAAAACGTTGGAACGTCTATTTGTATATCGTATTCATCGTCCACCATACAAATAATAGCAAAACCCTTCATAGAATCCCAATCTTCAATGTCATTTCTAAAATCCGTATTCATTGATACTTCCTCAACTTCTAATATTTCGGATATTAATTCTAAAAAGTTGTCCATGATTCATCCCTCTTTTTTAAGTCCATATTGGTTCAAACAAGATTTTCCTATCTTTACATTCTTCTCCTAATATTCTGTTGTAGTATTTAATATCGTCTTCATTGTTAATAAGTGTATACCCCAATCTTTCCATTAAGTTAACAACGGGTTTGTTTTTAGCAGTCGGGATAAATTTTGCTCTTATTTCCCTGGCTCCATGAGCAATGAGCTTTTCCTCAATTGAATTTATAGCTGAATCCTCAATGTATCGTCCCATTACCCTGCAACTCATTAACAAATTATCTATGGTGGCTACATTTCCGTCAGTGGATACCATTATTACAAATACCAACCCACTATCCCCAAATTTGTCGGAAACATTAGCTACATATATGTGGTTATTGCTCTTTGATTTGTATTCTATCAACTGCTCAGCCGTATATCGGGCCGTCATTAGATTAAACTGATTGGTCTTTTGGGTTAGCTGGGCTACACGTTCAATCTGACCTTCATTCATTTCTTCTAGATTTACCACTATTTCCAATGATTTTAGATAATCCTCTATAGAAGCAGAATTTTCCAGAACCTTTTGGCGTTTTGACTCTTGTTGATATTGCTCTGTTTTTTCTAAATCCTCTTTTGTTAGCCTAGTAGAAAAGAAGTAATCCCTTGAGATTTCAACTATTATATTAGGAAGATTTGCAACATCCTTAGGAAAATCCGGGACTGTTACTTCCGGTATAGCCAATCTCACGGCTTCTCGCTCTACAGGATTATCATCTAAAAAAACAAAGGAATCAAGGCCTAAATTCAATTTATTGGCCATATCTAATATATTGCTTGATTTAGGGTTCCAATTTGCGTAGATTGCAACGAAATCATCTTCTCTTAATACCATGTGAGGATGGTCTCTCAATACCTTCATTACGTCTTCTTCATTATTTTTTGAAACTATGGCTAAGAGTACTCCTAAACCTTGCAATTCCTTAATTCTCATCTGAGCATCCTTATATGCTGCCCCTATATAAGAGTTGGAAAGCTGTATGCCTTCAAGTCCATCTTCTCCTATAACCCCACCCCAAAGGGTATTGTCTAAGTCTAGTATTAAGACCTTTTTTCTAGCTTGGGATTGGGACTTGATAATCTTATTAATTCTTTCACTTAAGCGGTTTATCCCTTTTATGCCACAGGGTATTGAACCTAGATACCACATTTGGTTTGAATAAAAATTTTCTCTTCCTAAGTTTTCAATTATGGTCCTTAAATCAAAAAGGTGTAGATTTATATTTCTTTGGATTAAGTCCTTCAAGCCTTCTTCCCACTGATCCATTATTTTATGTTCCGGTCTAATATCATCACCTTGTATGATTTTTAAAGGTTGTATATCGATATTAGATACATAAATGGGTACGGAAGGATTATTAGAAGCAAGTTTTTCAATATAGGCCAAATTATTATTTATTTCTTGGCTAATATCGCTTATGTCATTAAATAAGGGATAACCATCTAAGAGTAGGAAGATTAGCCTTGGTTTTAAATTATTCATTTTTTCCTGGTCTATTGCATATTGAACCCATTGATTATATCCCTCTATATGATAAATGTCGTTATCCTTTGATAGAGCTTCATTTAATACTTCAAGATTTACATTAGATAATAGGACTATTTTAGTATTTTCCATATCATTATCACCTCGTTATATATCCATAGAAATTGCCCAATGTCTTAATATTTGGAACTTCATCTATTGGAATTTCAACCTGGTACTTATCTTCAATTTCAGCAACTAATACTAAATGCATCAAGGAATCCCATTGGGGAATCGATTCGTACTCAGTATCTTGAGATAAGTCTTCTACTTCCATTCCAAGGATTTTTGCTATGAATTCTATGAAATCTCTCATTTTAATTCCCCTCCTTTTTAATTATATTGTAAAATCCATCCTTTGAAATGTTGAGCTTTGCAACGCTGATGGACAGTCCTGCCCCGAAACCCGATATTAATGACTCTATTTCACCATTATCTGTGAAAAACTTATTAGCATTATATGCTATTGTCAATGGAATGGATGCAGAGCCGGGATTGCCAAATTCATCTCCACTTTTCCAAACCTTATCCTCATCAAATTTTAACTTTTTACCTAATTGTTTAATCATATACATATTTGCTTGATGTGGTATAAAGGCATGGAGCTTTTCGGGAGTAAGGTCTAATTCCTGCATAAATCTGCCTATGAACTTACTGGCATCCTGGGCAACAAATTTATATACTTCAAACCCATCCATATAAATGTCCACTTCTCTTCTTTTACTGCCATCCTCATATTCTCTATAGTCTAAATCATCAATTTGAGTAGGATGTTTAGAACCACCGGCGGGAATCTTAAGTACATCCCTTCCGCTTCCGTCAGTATAAAATGAGAATTTCCAACTATTATTATCATCACATGGCTCCAGCAAGGTAGCAGTTCCAACATCAGACATAACCGGAACTGTTGCCTTATCTGTCTTAGACACGTATGCTGATTGAGTATCACCATCCAGCAATAATACCTTCTTATTTAATCCCTTTACTATAGTAGATGCAATATACAGGCCATATCCATATCCTGAGCAGGCCATCCCAATATCAAATCCCATGGAATCCTTTGGAATCCCCAATCTTGATTGGGCTAATGGAGCATCTGATGGCATTATATTATCAGGAGTAAAGGTGACGCATATTGTTCCACCTATGTCTTCCGCTTTAGTATTAGTTTTTTCTAACAGATGAGAAGCTGCCTGAATGCTTAAATCAAGAGCCGTTGTTCCCCTATTTGCTATATAGCGTTTGTTGATGCCCGTAGCTTTTATGATATTGTTTAAAGCATCTTCAGGAAATAGCTTTTGGCAATCCACCCTATTTTCAACCAAGTTTTCCGGCAAACAAGCAACTATGCCTGATATTTTCACACCCCTTACGTCCAATATATCCATCTAGGCTCACCTCCTGTATGAAATCATTAATTATTATAATTCTCTAAAATATTGAATCGCAATACAATCTAGTCCA
>CAZTEN010000047.1:0-5067 GCA_964612495.1 uncultured Tissierella sp.
TTTTAATCATTTCTTTCTCCTCCATTTTTTCTAATAAATCGGCAAGCCCTTCAAGCCAATTGCCATCGAAAAGCTCTATCATACCCTTGTCACAAGCAGCAGCTATTTTGGGGTCAATAGGTAACTTTGCAAGGACCTCAAGGTCATATTTTTCAGCTATTTCTTCAATATGGCTATTGCCGAATATCTGATAATCCTTGCCGTTGTCTGGACATTTAAAATAGGACATATTTTCTACCAAACCAATAATAGGTATATTCATCATTTTAGCCATCTTAACTGCCTTAGATACAATCATGGATACAAGCTCCTGGGGAGATGTAACTACTATGATCCCATCAACAGCAATGGATTGGAATACTGTAAGTGGAACATCCCCAGTACCTGGTGGCATATCAATAAACATAAAGTCTACATCGGTCCAAATTACATCAGTCCAGAATTGCTTAACCGTATTAGCAATTATAGGGCCCCTCCAAACAACTGGGTCAGAATCGTTTTCTAAAAGTAGGTTAATAGACATAATATCAATGCCGGTTTTACTTTTAATAGGCAATAGTCCAAACTCACTAGCTCTAGCTTTTTCTCTTATACCAAATGCTTTAGGTATAGAAGGTCCTGTTATATCTGCATCAAGAATTGCTGAATGGTAACCCATTCTATTCATAGTTACTGCAAGCATAGAAGTAACAAGTGACTTGCCGACTCCTCCCTTGCCACTTACAATAGCAATGACTTTTTTGATACTACTCATCTGATGAGCTTTGGCTGAAAAATCTATTTTTTCTTCCTTTCTTTCTTGGCAGTCCTCTGAACAACTGCTACAGCTTTGATTGCAATTTTCACTCATATTTTTGCTCCTTTATTTTAGATTCTTATTTCACTTCCTGCTGAAAGATAATCAATCCTAGAACCCATAAGTTCCTTAAGCCTTTTATAGGGCTCTAAGCCTGTACAATGGCAGGTATAATACTTTGCTTTCATATCTATGAGAAATCTACTTATTTTATCTATCATATCAAAGTCTTCATTTCCACCAGAAGACCGGCTGGAGAGATGAAATCCACCTATTACATAATCAGGCATTCTGCCCTTTAATTCATGAAAACCTTTAATAATATTAACAATTCCATTATGGGCACAACCCGTTAACAAAATACTTTTTCCATCTTCCTCTATAATAAGATTCTGCTCATGAACAAAAGTATCATCTGTTATCTGATTATCTTTTTCCATAAAGAGTCCCCTATTTGACATTGGACCAGGCTCTCTTTGAATGATATTAGACAAGAGTTGAATTCCCTTACTGATAAGGAATTGGTCTGATGTGAGTACAATTTGTCCCCTATCCATAATTTCCTCTTCCAAACCGATAAATTCCAATTTATCATTTGCCCTTAAGGCATAATGCTTTTGGAATGCAAGAGGATGTATAAATACCTTAGCCCTTGAGTTTTCCCTAAAAAAAGTTTTAAGACCACCACCATGATCATAATGTCCATGGGAAATTATTAGATAATCAACATCCTTAATATTTACATTCAATTTTTTAGCATTTTCAAAAAACAGCCCACTTGTTCCAACATCAAATAGGATTTTAAGACCCTTGCTTTCAATATAAAGGCTAAGACCATGCTCGCTAGCTATCTCTTTTGATATAGATGTGTTTTCCACTAATGTTTTGATAATCATAACTTAAGCCCTCTCTTCTTCAAAAAGAAATTCCATGGTCCTACTATAAACCGTCTTTACAGCTGTTCCTGATATACAACCTATATCTACAATGGTCTGGCCATTATTAATGGCTTTTACCGCCTCTGAATCAAAGGGTATTTTACCCATAAAAGCCAGCCCTTCTTTCTTACAAAGGTCTTCTATCTTTTTTGTGTTTTCCAGGTTGCTATCAAATTTATTTATACATATTGCTATTTTAGTCCCAAACTTTGCAGCTGTTTTTATAATACGGTCCATATCGCTAATACCAGATATGGAGGGCTCGGCTACTATTAAAACCATTTCTACTCCGCTAAGTGATGCTATTACAGGGCAACCTATACCAGGGGACCCATCGATAATGGCAAGCTCGGCAAAGTCCACTGCCGACTTTAGCTGTTTTTTAACCTCTGTTACCAACATACCTGAAGTACCACTACCCATCTTTAATTGGGCCGTAGAAAAAACTTCTTCTTCACCTGCATATAACTCCAATTCCCCGGCCACGGCTGGCTTTAAGGATATTGCGTCCTCAGGGCATAAAAGCTGGCAAAGGCCACAGCCCTCACAAGCAAAGGGGTCTACTTTATATATCCTATCTATTGAAATAGCATCGAATCTACAATTTTGTCTACATTGGTCGCATTGGATACACAATTCAGGATCTATCTCTGCCTTTGCCATGCCATAATAATCACTTTTTTTTGGTTCAACACTTTGCTTTGTAATAAGGTGGAGGTTAGGTGCATCTACATCACAATCCGCATAGGCCTTAGCCTTTGAAAGCTTAATAAAGGCACTGGCTATAGTAGTCTTACCAGTCCCCCCTTTTCCACTAAGAATTAGAAGTTTTTTCATATTGGACCTCCCCTATAACCCTTTCTAGGAGTGAAGTAAATATGTCATTATACTTCTCGTTTTTCCTAACTACAATTTCTGCATTGGAATTCAATACTCCAAGTTCATTATCAAAAGGAATTTTACATAGGATCTTAATATTTTTTTCTAAGCAAAACTTCTCTGCTGGATTTTTCTCCTCAAGACACTTGTTGAGAACCACTCCAAATGGCTTTTTAAACAGATTAACCAAATCATATACCATATTAAGGTTATGGACTCCAAACAAGGTTGGTTCTGCAACCAATATGCAATAGTCCGCATCTTTGATGCTTTCCATTACGATACAAGCACTTCCGGGAGGGCAGTCAATAAAAGTTATCTGGTCCCCTTGGGATTGATTTTCAAGAAGGAGCTTTTTTATAATGGGTATACCCGAGGCTTCTCCGGTGTTTAATATTCCTGTATTGACCCTAACCTGATGGGAAATTCCCCTTTGAATTTTTCCAATAACCTTATCCCTTTCCATAAGGGCCCCTTGAGGGCACAAGATAACACAAGCTCCACAGGAGTGACAAATTTCTTCAAAAACAATTAGTTTATCCTTAATATAGAAAAGGGCATTAAATTTACAAAAATCAACGCACTTGCGGCAACCATTGCACAGTTCATTGTCTACCTTAGGGATTTTTACTGCTATTTCTTCCTCTTGAAGGTCTTGAGCTTTAAAGAATAGGTACCCATTTGGGTCTTCAACATCACAATCTATATATGTGGATTTTTTAGATGCTTCAGCTAAGTTGACCGAGACCAATGTCTTTCCTGTGCCACCCTTTCCGCTTAAGACTGCTATTCTCATCTTAAGCCTCACCATGTCCATGAAATCCTGCATGAATTTCATCTAATAAAGATAGTTTCTCTTCTATAAAGGCCTTAATATTATCTTGAGCTGAAGCCGATAAGCTTTTATATATCTTGATATCTGCAGTTTTCAATACATCAGCAGCATTTTGTCCACAACGGGGACTAAGCAAAGCATCTGCCTTATTATCTGCTATAATTTGTGCAGCCTTAATTCCTGCCCCACCCGGGCTATTTGCTGCACTATTATCAACAAATAAGGCTTCCTTAGTATCAAGATTATAAAAGAGGAAATATGGAGCCCGACCAAAAGATACACATACATTTGACTCTAAACTTTTCTCATCTACCGGAATTGATATTATCAAAACAAATCTCTCCTTCTTTTGTTTAAATTTCAGTCCTAATCTTCATTGTGCTTGAAATTCCTACCACGCCTATTCCTATTACATCCTGGGCCACATCCATTGCCCAATCCATCACAAAGGCGGTATTCGCCACCTTCAATTAATAGGACTTTACCATTTACTAAGGATTCAGCCAGTTTTTTTCTAGCTTCATTATAGATACCTTGGACGGTACTACGGGCTATATTCATCTGTTTGCCACATTCTTCCTGGGTAAACCCCTCTAAATCAATAAGCCTAATGGTTTCATATTCATCAACGGTCATATTTACATAATTTCTTCCACCCATAGGTGGGTCAAGAGGCCCAAATTTACTACTTTCAGGTAAAGAACATACCTTTCTCCACTTCATAGGTCTTACCATATTCTTTTCACCTCGCTTCTAAACAGAAATAACCAGAGCGTCCTCCGGTTATTTCTGCTCTTTATTGTAGATCCTCTAATTCCTTCTTAATAGCTTCCAGTCTAGATTCTAATATATCTTTTTCCTCTTGAAGCAACTCTTTTTCTGTTCTTTGAGATATATCATTAAATCCATAACCTCTAGCGAAGCCCCGACCGAAACCACGTCTATAACCAAGCCCTAGACCTCTTCCAGCCATTAATCCAAGACCCCTTGGTCCAGTTCCATCTCTTCTAGGCATATTATTCACCTCCTTGGGGTTTATGGCATATACCATTTATACCTTTATTATACTCTGTTTTCAGCATATGTCAATAACTTTTTTAACCCACTGCTTTTATTAGCCTTGCTTTATCTTTTGGCAATATGCCTTTTATCTTGATAATATTGGTTGGATGGGTTGTATCGAATATCAGAGACCCTTTGGGTTGAAGATTTTCTATAAGGGTTATTATTTCCATTAATCGTTCATTTCTACTTGGAGGAATAAAATCACCTCTTTTTACCATAGCTTCTAGGTCTGTTCCATGAAATACCGTTAAGCTCATGGTGATAACCTTATTTGTAACAAATTCATTGATCATTTTGGCAGTTGCAAGGGCATTTTCTACAGATTTATCCTTACCTGCTATTCCATACATGATAATAGTATTAAATGACAATTTGGCTTCATTAAGCTTCTTTCCTTCTTTAATGGCCTGGTCTACTGTGTGTCCCTTATTCATAAATTCCAATACGGAATCCATATCTGTTTCAAAACCGATATAAAGCAATCTAAGACCAGCATCATGAAGGATAGAGAGTTCCTCAACTGAGTATTTGGATATGCTCCTTATAGATGCATA
>CAZTEN010000047.1:5077-7882 GCA_964612495.1 uncultured Tissierella sp.
ATATGAGGCCACACAGGCGCAATAGGGTAAATACTGGTGTATGAGACCCAGTATTTGCTTCATCTTTTCAAATCCTATAGACATTGGATCTGCGCCTGTTAAGAATACCTTTTCAGTATAGGCATATCCATTTTTCAATTGCATTTCTATATCTGAAAGGGCTACTAGGGAATATTTTTCATCCTTTCTTACTAATCTACCATATATATCTTTGGGGTTTCTGTCATATGCTATTTATGATTCTTATTATACTATGTTTTCGCCATATGTCAATAACCGGGTGAGATTCCAACAAACTACCTAAAAATGTAGGCAATTTTACACCTCCCTCTTGTAGCCAGAACATTCCTTAAGAATTCGAAAGTGAACCTCTCATGACTAAAGTCACAAGCTTCCAATATTGCTATTGGTGTTTCCTGCTTCTTAGACCGACCTTGTTGCATAGTATTCTCCACAGTTGTTAATTCGGATATTTCCTACCCTAATACATAATCCCTATCCGATTTGATACAAGGCAAGACTCTTGCCTTGTTAATAGAAAATCTACCTTCATTTAATAGAACTAATCTACTTCATCAATATAACCTAATACTTTTTCTTACTTAAAAACAAAACTAGCTACCCTATGGAATAATTATCCATAATATAGCTAGCATAAAATTTCATTCAATCTACTTTTTAATTATGCAGGAAACTCGTTATAGTTCTTTGCCATTTCAAACTCCTTCTGAATCTCATCAGATGGCTCTGCTGTAATTAAAGATACTATATATATAACAATACAGGACAATAAAAACGATGGTAATAACTCATATATTCCGAAAACTCCTCCCATCTGCTTGATAAGAAGTTTCCAAATAAATACCATGCTCCCTCCTGCAACCATTCCTGCAATAGCAGCTTCCCTAGTTACTCTTTTCCAGAATAGTGATAACAACATTATAGGACCAAAGGTTGCCCCAAATCCTGCCCATGCAAAGGATACGACTTTGAATATTACACTGTTTTCATCAATAGCTATGATCATAGCTATTATTGCGATAACTATTAGGGTTACTCTGGTTAAGCTTAATAATTGTGAATCATTGGCCTCTTTATTAAATATTCCATAATAGATATTCTTTGAGAAGGCAGATGCTGCTATTAGTAAATATGAGTCTGCAGAGCTGATTGTAGCAGCCAGAATTCCGGCCATTACTACGCCTGCAAATATAGGTATAAAGAAGTGTGTAGCCATAAGTACGAAAACACTTTCCGAAGCACTTTGAGTAAGCAACTCTGTTGGAAATATAATTCTTCCAATTATACCTATTGAAACTGCAGCTAATAAGGATATAATACACCAAATTGTTGCAATTCGTCTTGCTAAAGAAATTTCTTTTATGCTTCTGATAGCCATAAACTTTAGCAATACCTGTGGCATTCCAAAGTATCCAAGTCCCCATGATAAAGTAGATATTATAGTTATGAATCCGTATTTTCCTGGTTCTCCAAAGACCGGCTTGCCATTTACAACTTGCTGAACTCCATCCACTACTGTAGGCTGTGCAATTCCAAAGAATTCTATAAATCCCGGAATATCCCTTGCGTTTTCTATAACCGCAGAAATTCCTCCTGCAGCACTTACACCACCCACTAAGACTGCGATTAGTGCAAAAAACATTATTATACCTTGCATAAAGTCTGAAGCACTTTCTGCTAAAAATCCTCCAATGAATGTATATGCAATAACAAATATAGCTCCTGCAATCATCATATAAATATATTTAATTCCAAATAAAGCGTTAAATAGCTTACCCACGGTTACAAAACAACTTGCTGCATATACAGAGAAAAATATCAATATAAAAAGTGCTGCAATAGTCATAATTACCTTTTTATCTTCTCTAAATCTGTTACTTAAAAAATCCGGTATAGTAATGGCATTGCTGGCCACAACCGAATATGATCTGATTCTCTTAGCTACAAATAGCCAATTTAAATAAGTACCTATTAATAGACCTATAGCAGTCCAAATTGCATCGCTTAATCCAAACCAGTAAGCAACACCAGGCAATCCCATTAATAACCATCCACTCATGTCAGATGCTTCTGCTCCCATTGCTGTTACCCAGGGACCAAGGGATCTCCCTCCTATAAGATAATTATCACTGCTTTCTCCTGCTTTTTTAGCATACTTTAGACCTATGCTAATAACTGCAGCAATGTATAAAACCATTGCTACTAAAATCTGAACATTACTTCCATCCATCTTAAAACCCCCTTAAAATAAAATAAACCCTCATCCCTAAAAAAAGGGACGAAGGTTAATCGCGGTGCCACCCAAACGGGACTGGTACCCTCCAAACATGAGTTTTATGATGTGAGGAGTCTTGCCCAACAGCTTGAGTACTTCTCATTTGATGAATCATCGGCAATGCACAAAGCGCCCACTATAGCAGGTAAATTACTTCCCGGGCAGGAGATAGCACGCCTGGTGATGAATGTGCCACAAGACCCGGCAATATCGGAACCGATATTACCCAACGGCACCGACTTCGACATGATGCTATTGCCTGCAATACAAGGAACTATAGGGCTACCACTGAATACCGAATTGATGGCACGAGTGATGCCAAAGATTAAATATGACAAATTTGGAGAAGCTTTTTTATGGGGAGCTGGCATTAAGCACTCACTTTGGGACGATATACCGGGGCTAAATAAGATACCGTTTCTGAGACTATCAGTAATGGGGGCTTACACAAAATTTAATAGCGAGATAAAACTCGATAACATTGGTTATGGCTCCAATAACTCGGGCTA
>CAZTEN010000047.1:7892-10549 GCA_964612495.1 uncultured Tissierella sp.
TTTGTAGCAGTATATGGCGGTGTAGGCTACGGTAAGGTTACTTCATCATTCGATTTTAAAGAAAATTTCACAACATATACTTTTGATGATGACGGCCCGCATTTAACCACCACCACCGACCCAATATCTTTGGAATATCCAAGGGATGGGATTGATTTTAATGCAGGATTCAGAGTTAAGCTGATGTTTCTAACTATCCATGCCGACTATACCTACGCCGATTATCAGGCGGTAACAATTGGTGTGGGAGTTACTTTCAGATAGAGTTTTGTTAAAAAAGAAAATCCGCCCCCACAAAAAATTGCAGGGCGGATTTTCACTGTTTATTACAACTTATTAACCAATCTTCTGATTAACAGTTGCAAGTATATCCTCTTCAATGGCAATCGCCTGATTTTGAATTGCAAGCCCTTGCTCCAGCACAGATGATGCAAACTCCTTATCATCAAGTCCTGCCGCATTGATTTTCACATTCAGGTAAGCTCCCATTATTGCACTTCTTGCACATAGAGCACCCACGCCGGCATCCGATACCGAATTGGGATTACCAGTTTCGGCCATCGCTTTTATAACCTCGAAAGTTTTAAAAGTAGTCTGCATAACTTTAAACGGCACTTCAATGGCAAAGCGGGTTGCATCTTGTATTGCCTGTTTCCTTGCTGCTTTCTCGCCATCCGATGATTTTGGTAAATCGAAGGCAGCCATAATTTTATTAAAGGCATTGGTATCCTCATCCACTAGGCGCAGCAGCTCTTTTTGAAGTTCCATTCCTTTCTCTGCCCAGTTGCTAAACTCCTCCCAACGATTATCCCATCCGCGCTTATGCGAACTGAGGTTAGCCACCATGGCTGCCAGCGACACGCCAAGTGCACCAACATAGGCCGATATGGAACCACCACCGGGAGCAGGCGATTCAGAAGAAGTTTCATCAGCAAAAGCTGTCACGCTCATATCAACCAGCTTCTTACTACTCTTATCCTGAAGTATATATTCTATTATTTTCTTATCAGGGTCGAAAGGGTACAATTCATCAAGACCTAAAGACTTAACTGCTATGCGCACAATTTCCCGTTCGGAGATACCTGTTGAGCGGTTCTGTTTGCGTAAGAAATATTTTCCTGCATCAATCATTGCTTTAAGAGGTACCACGCCCACAAGCTCAGAGCCTGTAACCCTCATTCCACGGGCATGGGCACGCTCAACCACAGTATCGAAAGCCACATGAAGGGAAGTTACATCAATATCGGTCAGGTTCATGGAAATCTGAGCCAATCCATACTCTTCTATAAACCAACCAATTGCCTTCACCGACTTAAGTAACCCGGGAGTATGAAGAGCTTCACCATTAGCGTCCTTCACAATTTTCCCGGTTACGGGGTCGCCCTCACGAAGCACACGTCCACGTTCGCGCACGTCAAAAGCCACACTATTGGCACGGCGGGTTGATGTAGTATTTAGGTTTATATTATATGCAATCAGGAAATTACGGGCTCCCACAGCTACTGCACCACTCTTGGCAACCTCATCGCTCCATGTATTTGGGCCAAAATCGGGCTTCCACTCGGGAGTTACTATTCGTTGTGCCAACTTCTCATACTCACCTTCACGGCAGGCAGCCAGATTTTTACGTTTGGCCTCGCGAGCAGCCGACTCATAGCAAAACACAGGTATATTGAGTTCATTACCAATGCGCTCGGCAAGTTTATGGGCATACACAGCCACCTCTTCCATTGTGATATTGCTTACAGGCACAAGCGGGCATACATCAGTAGCGCCAAAACGAGGGTGTGCACCCTTATGATTACGCATATCAATTAATTCCTTAGCCTTTTTAACACACAGGAAAGCAGCTTCAACAACTTGCTGAGGTTCACCAACAAAAGTCACCACAGTGCGATTGGTAGCGGCACCCGGGTCAACATCAATAAGTTTAACACCGGCTACTTTTTTTATTTCATCGGTAATCTGATTGATTACATCCATATTACGTCCCTCACTAAAATTGGGAACGCACTCGATTATTTGTTGCATATTGATTTTTTTTATAGAGTTAACAGATTTACTATTTATTTATAATCACCCTATCCACCTTATTCTCACCATAGGCATAGGTAAGATACTCTACTGATGGAATAGCCTTGGTAATAATTATGTTGGCCTTTTTGCCCACAGCTATTGAGCCCAATTCCTTCTCTACTCCCATGGCATAAGCACTGTTTTTTGTCACCGCATTTATCACCTCATTGGGCAACATACGAAACATAATACTACCCATTGCCATTACAAGTTGCATATTTCCTGATGGTGACGAACCCGGATTAAAATCACTGGCCAAGGCTATGGGTAACCCGGCATTCATCATTTCGCGAGCGGGAGCCAGTTGCATATTCAGAAAGAAAGCAGCACCGGGAAGAATGGTTGGCATAGTGCCACTATTTTTAAGAGTTTCTATCTGTTCGGCACCGGTAAACTCAAGGTGATCTACCGACAGTGCTCCATATTTTACACCCACTTCTATACCACCTGAATAATCCAGCTCATTGGCATGAATTTTAGGCACCAATCCATATTTTGCAGCAGCTTCAAGTATGCGTGCTGTATCTTCGACAGTAAAAAAACCCTTATCACAGAACACGTCCACATAATCGGCAAGCCCT
>CAZTEN010000048.1:0-10549 GCA_964612495.1 uncultured Tissierella sp.
TTCTCAATGTATCAGCCCCATAATCCCTTACTATTTCATCCGGATTTACAACATTTCCCCTGGATTTTGACATTTTTTCATTATTGTCCCCTAAAATCATTCCGTGTGAAGTCCTTTTTGCATATGGCTCAGGACCATTTACTACCCCATAATCATAAAGGAACTTATGCCAAAATCTTGAATATAGAAGATGTAGGGTCGTATGTTCCATCCCTCCATTATACCAATCAACAGGCATCCAATAATCCAAGGCTTCCTGTGAAGCTAAAGCATGATTATTTTGTGGATCTATATATCTAAGGAAATACCAAGATGAGCCAGCCCACTGAGGCATTGTATCAGTTTCCCTATGTGCTTTTCCTCCACATTTTGGACAAGTAGTGTGAACCCATTCATGGATATTTGCCAGTGGGGACTCACCTGAATCTGTTGGCTCGTAGTTATCTACATCCGGAAGCATTAATGGAAGCTCTTCTTCAGGAATTGGAACCCAACCGCAAGAATCACAGTATACCAAGGGAATTGGTTCTCCCCAATACCTCTGTCTTGAGAATACCCAGTCACGTAATTTATAGTTTACTCTTCTATTTCCTAGACCATTTTCCTCTATTTTATCAGACATGGCTTCAATTGCTTCTTTTACATCCATTCCATTTAAGAAACCGGAATTTACCATTTTTCCTGAATCCGTATCGCAGTAGGCTTCTTTAGTAACATCTCCACCCATTATTACCTCAATTATAGGAAGGTTGAACTTAGTTGCAAAATCCCAGTCTCTCTGATCATGACCAGGAACTGCCATTATAGCTCCCGTACCATAGGTAATCAATACGTAATCTGAAACCCATATAGGAATTTCCTTACCAGTAGCTGGATTTATGGCCATTAGGCCTTTAAGCTGAACACCTGTCTTCTCCTTAGAAAGCTCAGTTCTTTCAAAGTCAGATTTCTTTCCTACCTCTTCCTTATATTTAAGAAGCTCATCTATGTTCTCGATTCTATCACTATATTTTTCTATAAAAGGATGCTCTGCTGCTATTACCATATATGTTGCACCAAATAGGGTATCTGGTCTAGTAGTAAATACCCTAAGTTTATCCTCAGTATTGGCTACCTTGAAATCCAGCTCCATACCTACGGATTTTCCAATCCAGTTTTTCTGCTGAATCCTTACTCTATCTATATAATCTACCAGGTCTAAATCATTTATAAGCCTTTCAGCATACTCGGTAATCTTTAACATCCATTGGTTCTTAACCTTACGATTAACCTCTCCCCCACATCTTTCACAATGACCGTTAACTACCTCTTCATTGGCTAAACCTATCTTACAGGATGAACACCAGTTAATAGGCATCTCTTGCTTATATGCAAGACCTTTCTCATAAAGTTTAAGGAATATCCACTGAGTCCATTTATAATAATTAGGGTCAGTAGTGTTTATTTCTCGTGACCAGTCAAAGGAAAAGCCTATGGATTGAAGTTGATTCTTAAATCTTGCAACATTTCTTTCGGTTACAATTCGTGGGTGGATCTTATTCTTGATTGCATAGTTTTCAGTAGGCAATCCAAAGGCATCCCAACCCATAGGAAATAATACATTATAGCCTTCTAGCCTTCTCTTTCTAGATACTATATCTAATGCTGTATATGGTCTTGGATGTCCTACGTGAAGCCCTTCACCTGAAGGATAAGGGAATTCCACAAGTGCATAGAATTTTGGTTTATCATTGTCATTGGAAGCCTTATATGGCTGTTTTTCTTCCCAGATTCTTTGCCATTTTTTCTCGATTTCATTTGGCATATATTCTTTCATTAAACTACCTCCTCAAAAAAATAAAACCCCTCGCCTAATAGAGACGAAGGGTTAATCCGCGGTACCACTCTTTTTGAAAGTTCCTCTTTATGATAATAACGGCATCTACCGACTAGAGTTTTGCTCTAATAACTCCGAGACGAGTTCAGTGGATATCAATACTGTTTTTCACCATCCAACAGCTCTCTACAATCGATATTTAACCTACTACTTCTCTTCAAAGTTTTTGATTTAATCCACATTATAGCAAATTACAATGTTTAAATCAATATTTTTGTCTAGTAAATCTAGACTTATAAAATATAATTTTCTTAAAACTCCGCTGAACCTACTGTCCTTGGGAAAGGAATTACATCTCTTATGTTGGAGATTCCTGTCATATACATGATGGCTCTTTCAAATCCAAGACCAAAGCCTGCATGCTTAGTACCTCCAAATTTTCTTAACTCCAGATACCAACCATAGTCTTTTGGGTCCATTCCATTGTCTATGATTTTCTGCTCAAGTACATCAAGACGTTCCTCTCTTTGACTTCCACCTATGATTTCACCAATTCCTGGAACTAGTAAGTCCATAGCTGCAACGGTTTTATTATCCTCGTTGACTCTCATATAGAAGGCTTTGATTTCCTTAGGATAATCTATTACAAAAACTGGCTTTTGGTATAGGACTTCAGTCAAATATCTTTCATGCTCAGTTTGTAAATCCATACCCCATTCTACAGGATATTGGAAGCTGTGATTTGATTCCTGTAATTTCTTTACGGCTTCTGTATATGTTACTAGACCAAAATCTGAATTCACTACGTTTTCAAGTCTTTCGATTAATCCCTTATCTATAAAGCTGTTGAAGAATTCCATCTCTTCCTTTGCATTTTCCATAACATATTTGATGATATATTTTAGCATGTCTTCAGCCAGCTTCATGTCATCATATATATCAGCGAAGGCAATCTCAGGTTCTATCATCCAAAATTCAGAAGCATGCCTTGCTGTATTGGAATTTTCTGCTCTAAATGTAGGACCAAAAGTATAAACATTCTTAAATGCCATAGCAAAGACTTCTGCTTCAAGTTGACCACTTACAGTAAGGCTTGTTTCTTTTGAGAAGAAGTCCTGTGAATAATCTATTTCTCCTTCTTTAGTCTTAGGAGGATTATCCATATCCAAAGTAGTTACTCTAAACATTTCTCCTGCACCTTCTGCATCACTTGCTGTAACAATTGGAGTATGAACATATACAAATCCTCTTTCCTGGAAGAACTTATGGATTGCATATGCTGTCAATGACCTTACTCTGAATACTGCATTTAAAGTGTTTGTTCTTGGTCTTAAATGAGCTATGGTTCTAAGATATTCCAATGTATGTCTTTTCTTTTGTAATGGATAATCTTGAGTCGATAATCCTTCAACTATGACCTCACTTGCTTTTACTTCGAATGCTTGCTTTGCTTCAGGGGTTTCAATCAACTTACCCTTAATTATCAAAGCTGAGCTTAAAGGAAGCTTTTCAATCTCCTTGAAGTTCTCCATGGTGTCATCATATACTATCTGTAGATTCTTAAAAAAAGTTCCATCATTTAATTCTATAAATCCAAATGTTTTTGAAGATCTAGAGGTTCTAATCCAACCTTCTACTGTAATTTCTTGATTTAGGTATTTTCCACTGTCTTTGAAAATATCTTTAATATTTGCTTTCATTTTATCACTCCTCGAATTCAATTTATCTTAAGTATGTATAATTGCTTGCTTAGGTGAACTTCGGGCTAGGTCATAAAAAAACCCTTCATCCTCTTATATAAAAGGACGAAAGGTTATCTTCCGCGGTACCACCCTAATTGCTAATGCCACTTTTACCTTAACGCCGTATATGCGTCTAAACCTAAATTTCTTCAGCTTAGAAACTTAGGGCTGTTCTTCTATATAAGCTTAGTGCTGATGTTTCACTCTTATCAGCTCCCTTTAACCAGTTTTTATATGTACTCTTCCCATCATTGTTATTAATATTTTCACTAAAGTTCTTTTTTAACAAATAAGTTTTTACATAAACTCATTATATGAATTTTATTCCTGCTTGTCAATCAATTGAGATAATCTTTCCTTTATTTGCTTTTCATAACCATAATCCGACGGTTGGTAATATTTTTTACCCTTGAATTCCTCTGGCAGATATTCTTGGGCTACATATCCATCCTTATAATCATGAGGATATTTGTATCCTTTTCCATTGCCTACTTTTGTTGCACCAGCATAGGCAGTCGATCTTAGATGTAGGGGGACCTTACCTATTTCCTTAGTTTTAATATCCTGTAGTGCTTTATCTATTGCTAGATAGGCCCTGTTGCTCTTAGGTGCACTAGCTACATATATAGCTGCTTGTGCCAATGGAATCCTTCCTTCGGGCATTCCTATTGTATTTACTGCATCAAAGGCTGCAATTGATAGAGCAAGGGCATTTGGATCAGCATTTCCCACATCCTCCGATGCTGCAATAATAATTCTTCTAGCGATAAATTTAGGGTCTTCCCCAGCATTTATCATCTTTGCTAGCCAATATATGGTTGCGTCCGGATCTGACCCTCTCATGCTCTTAATAAAGGCGGAAATCGTATCATAATGCTCATCCCCACCCTTATCGTATCTTGCGGTTTTTATCTGTATAGATTCCTTTATTTTATCAAAATCTAGATAAATTATTCCATCTTCATCGCTTGGTGTTGATAAGACTCCAATTTCTAATGAATTTAAGAGGGTCCTGCCATCACCTTCAGCAATTGTTAAGAGATAATCTTCAGCTTCTTGACTGATTTCTACCTTATGGTTACCTAATCCCTTATTCTTATCACCCAAGGCCCTGTCCAATAGGACTTTTAAATCTTGACGGCTTAACCTTTCTAGCACTAAGACCATGGTCCTTGATAAGAGTGCTTTATTAACCTCAAAATAAGGATTTTCTGTAGTTGCACCTATTAGGATTATTATTCCCCTTTCAACGAAGGGAAGCAAGGCATCCTGTTGTGCCTTGTTAAATCTATGGATCTCGTCTATAAAGAGTATTGTTCTCTTGTTATACAGTTTTAAATTCTCTTCAGCTCTCAACATTACTTCTCTAATATCTTTTACTCCTGAGCTAACAGCCGACAACTTTTCATATGACATCTTAGTCGTATTGGCTATTATTCTTGCAAGGCTTGTCTTTCCTGTTCCAGGTGGGCCATAAAATATTATTGATGTTATTCTATCGGCTTTAATTGACCTATTTAAGAATTTTCCTTCTCCTAGAATATGCTGTTGGCCTACGAATTCATTTATTGATTCTGGTCTCATTCTATCAGCAAGAGGTGCATTTTTCTTAAGTTTATCTTCCATAGATAATTTAAATAAATCCATTGTATCACCTGCCATCTACATTTAAATCAAAACCCTGTTCTCCAATATTGTTAAGAATTCTTGCCCTTTTAGGATTTGGGTTTTTCATTCTAGTTACAACTTGATCACTAAAGGTATCTACTCTTCTATTAGCTTCTCTTAAATCATAGTAGGTGTGCATCTCCTCGTCGTAATCCTTTAATTCCACTAGGTAGTTGTCAAATATTTTATATTCATTTTCAAATACTCTTAGTTCCATATCTATTTTAGGTTTGATTTGAGGATTTT
Organism: uncultured Tissierella sp.; assembly: GCA_964612495.1. GTDB lineage: Bacteria > Bacillota > Clostridia > Tissierellales > Tissierellaceae > Tissierella_B. The sequence continues at coordinate 5,473 of CAZTEN010000048.1, forward strand.
GATTAGGATATCCAATTCCAAGACCTACAACTGGGAAAGTTAATTCAGGCAACTTAAGTAACTTACAAAGTTTTTCTGAATCGTTTAATATGCTTCCTAGATAAACCGACCCTAATTCCATGGACTCAGCTGCATTTACGATATTTTGTGCCATAATACAGGCATCAGTGAAACCTGAAAAAAACCTATCCATATCAGATGCACTTGTTTCAAAACATTGCTTCTCATTAGCTATTTTTTTATTCCTATATAAATCTACTATAAAAATAAGCAATTCAGGTGCTCTTTGTACATATTCCTGATTACATATTAAAGCAATTTCCCTCCTAAGCTCTTTATCTGTAACTCTAATTATAGATGAAGCCTGCATACCAGTTGAACTAGCTGTTCTTCTTCCAACCTCCATTAGGATAGAAAACATTTCTTCAGGAATCCTTTCATCTTTAAACTCACGGATTGTTCTGTGAGCTAATTGTTTTTTAATCATCTCGTTCATATATTTCCTCCAAATTTTTATTAGTTCTTTTTGGCACGACCTTCATCTAGGATTTTTTTCAGTTCATCCATAAAGGAATTAACATCTTTAAATTGTCTATATACTGATGCAAATCTTACGTATGCGACCTCATCCACATTCTTTAACTTATTCATTACCATCTCTCCAATTTCAACAGAGGTTATCTCCTTTTCCATGGAGTTTGAAATACTCTTCTCAATTTCATCTACTATAGACTCTATAGTACTCATGGGTACAGGTCTCTTTTCACAAGATTTGATTATTCCGTTTAATAACTTATTTCTATTATAAGCTTGTCTATTCCCATCTCTTTTGACAATTATAGTTGGTATTTCTTCAATCTTTTCATAGGTAGTAAATCGCTTCGCACAACTTATACATTCCCTACGTCTTCTAATAGCTTGTCCTTCATCAGTGGGTCTAGAGTCTATAACCTTTGACTCAAGACACTCACAGAATGGGCATTTCATAGTATCTCCTCCTACTTGCATCACACAACCGAAATAAGGTTGAATTTATTTAACCTTATTATAATATAAGATTAAAATTAAGTCACCTTATTCATCCTTCAAATTTACTAAAATCGTATCATTTCCAATCTTAACTATTTTATTCCATTGAATAATAATGTCGTTACTCTTGGAAAAGAAGCTCATAACTTTATTTTCTCCAGGTATAATTACACCTACTAATGAACCCTTTTCCAAGTCCACTTCAAAATCCGATATATAACCCATTCTCTGACCATTATATAGATTAATTACTTCTTTATCCCTCAATTCAGATACTTTTAACATGTCTCCACCTCATTAATGTATTTCTTAAATCATAGAAATTGTTTAAAGTTAAGCTATAAATTAAGCTAATTAATATAGATATATGCCTTTTCTTCTATGATATTACATTAATTTGGTGAAAGATTTAAACGTACTTTCTCATCTGCCTTAATGCATTTTTTTCGAGTCTAGAAACCTGGGCTTGTGATATACCTATTTCATCTGCTACTTCCATTTGAGTTTTTCCCTCAAAAAATCTTAAATTCAATATTTCCTTCTCTCTCTTATTTAATTTATTCATAGCTTCATTAAGGGTTATGTCCCTTAACCATAGCTCATCCTCTTCTTTTTCATCCCTAACCTGATCCATTACGAAGATAGCATCCCCACTATCATGATAAATTGGTTCAAACAAGGATATAGGCTCCTGAATAGCTTCCATAGCAAAAACTACATCTTCCTTATTTATACCAAGTAGGTCTGCAATTTCATTTATTGTTGGCTCTTTAGAATACTTATTTATTAAGGCATCTCTAGCTTGTAATGCTTTATATGCAATATCTCTTAAGGATCTAGATACTCTAATAGAATTATTGTCCCTGAGATACCGTCTTATTTCTCCTATAATCATTGGCACAGCATAGGTTGAAAATCTAACGTTCTGACTTAGGTCAAAATTATCTATAGCCTTTATAAGTCCTATACAACCAACCTGAAATAAGTCATCAACTGGCTCTCCTCTTCTGTTAAACCTTTGAATTATACTTAAGACTAATCTAAGATTTCCCTTTATGAATGTTTCTCTGGAGGATAAATCTCCAGCCTTAATCTTAACAAATAATTTCTGCATCTCTTCGTTAGTTAAAACAGGTAATTTGGAAGTATTTACACCACATATTTCAACCTTTGATATGCGCATTATATATTCATCCTTTCAAAATGAACTCCCCTTTAATAAAATTATTTCCTCTAAATACGTTTTTATACTGTGGACAAGAGCGATAAATCTGCTTATATCATAAAAAAAACGACATAAAATGAAATGTCGCTCTAATTTTTAATATATGTATATTTTTCTAAATTAATCTTCCAATATCTTTCTTTAGTCTTTTGATTATCCTCTTTTCCAATCTTGAAATATAGGATTGAGATATTCCTAGAAGATCAGCTACTTCTTTCTGAGTTTTTTCAACACCGCTTACGAGCCCAAATCTCAATTCAACTATGGTTTTTTCCCTCTTTGATAACTTTTCAATGGCGTTATTAAGCAGACTCTTATCTACTTCTTCCTCGAGACACTTAAAAATTATATCTCCTTCTGTACCAAGGATATCTGATAATAGCAACTCATTTCCATCCCAGTCAGTGTTCAGAGGTTCATCGAAGGATATTTCATTTCTTGTTTTACTAGTTTTCCTTAAGTACATAAGTATCTCGTTTTCTATACACTTAGAAGCATAAGTAGCTAGCTTAATCTTCTTATCAGGATCAAATGTATTCACAGCTTTTATTAATCCTATAGTACCAATAGAAATAAGATCTTCAATAGATATCTTTGTATTCTCAAATTTTCGTGCAATATATACCACTAGCCTAAGGTTTCTTTCTATTAATATGGATTTTATAGATTCGTCCTTATTGAAATTACTTAGATAATATTCTTCTTCCTCAGGCTTTAAAGGAGGGGGGAGAGATTCCCCTGAACCGATATAATCAACTCTTTCCTGTAAATTTAATCTTCTCATTAATTTAAAAACAATGATTTTTATTTTAAATAATAGTCTGTTCATTGGCCTCTCCTCCATTTATCAATTCATAATTTAATAGTCCACTATATCCCGTTTCTTTTGTCAATGACCCTGCATATAATCCTACTAGCATATCTTTCTTTTCATATTCTTTATCTAAATTGTGTATAACTATATTATCCGGTTTAAAGGCAAATAGAATCCCATTTTTACCTACAGATTTGAAAGGTACGATGGTTAATGACAGTTCTTTATTTAATCCATTCAATAAATGTTCTACTTCAACAAAGTTGTTTTCATTGCTTGCCTTTATTAGATACTCAATAGCTGGAGGCAAATATGTTTTTAACATATTGTACTCTACTACGAAAATACTTTTTCCGCTGAATGGATCCTTCAGAGAATGACCTGTATCAAGTAAGGCTTTTAATTCAACCTTATTGCTATTAATCACTAATGTTACATCTGTAATATAGTTTTCTCTAATTATCTTCTCATTAAAGTAGGTGAAAATAGATTTTCCTATAATAGTACTTACCAAGGCTCCTAGAATAAGATACTTAAGAGGAAATCCTCCTAGTGCATTTATTGGTGTATTTAAACTTGCTATTATGCTCTTAGATGAATAAAAAACACCAAGGGTTGCTCCACCATATATGAAAGTTACTATGTAAAAACCTAGTAATTCCTTTATAAAAATCTTAATATTTACAAATTTATAGGCAATAATAACAATCAGCATAGAGAAAAGCAATTTTGGTATTATTCCTATTAAGCATTCAAGTGAAGGATAAAAATATATTAAAGAGTATAGGGATGATATCAATGCCGAAGACACTAATCTGATATTCCTCCTATTTATCTTTACTAGGTGTGCGTTTATATAGAGTATCAAGTAATTCACTAGGAAATTCTCTAACAGAAGATATTCCACTACTATATACATATGAATCATACCCTTCTTTATCTTAATGTTATTATAGAGTAAAGAGTTGAAAAAGCTTGTCATTTTTTTGGACATAAAAAAAACGTATCTTTACAATAAGATACGTTTTTCAACATTTTCTCTCTTTACTTTCTATCTCTTTCTTCTTAAAAATATAGGAATATCTAAATCACCAAGGTTATCCTCAGTATGTACTATATTTTCTTCATCACTCTTAGTTGACTTGTCTTTCATAAGTTTATTTACTCTTTCTTCAGGCTTATCTTCAAATCCTGTAGCTATAACAGTGATCTTTATATTATCTCCAAGGCTTTCATCTATGCCCGCACCAAAGATGATATTTGCATCTTGGTCTACGGATTGTCTTATGATTTCAGCAGCTTCATTTACTTCGAAGATTCCCAAATCTGAACCTCCAGTTATATTTAATAAAACCGACTTAGCGCCTTCGATAGATGTTTCTAAAAGCGGACTCTGTATTGCAGACTTAGCTGCATCTGTAGCTCTGTTATCTCCGCTACCCATACCTATTCCCATATGAGCTATTCCCTTGTTAAACATAATAGTTTTAACATCAGCAAAGTCTAAATTTATAAGATTAGGCACAGATATTAAATCAGATATACCTTGGATACCATGCTTTAATACTTCATCAGCCATCATAAAGGCTTGAGGCATTGTAGTCTTCTTATCGGCAATTTGTAGCAATCTATCATTAGGTATGGTAACAAGAGTGTCAACCTTTTCTTTAAGTTCAGCTACTCCCTTTTCAGCCTGCATAAGTCTCTTCTTTCCTTCAAAGGTAAAAGGCTTTGTGACTACTCCGACTGTTAGGATACCAAGTTCCTTTGCAATCTCAGCTACTACTGGGGCTGCCCCGGTCCCTGTTCCACCACCCATTCCGGCAGTAATAAATACCATATCCGCTCCCTTAAGAGCTTCGGCTATATCATTTCTATTTTCTTCAGCTGCCTGACTACCAATTTCAGGATTAGCACCGGCTCCTAGACCTTTAGTAACCTTTTCTCCCAGTTGCAGCTTAGTTTCTGCTCTTGAAGAATATAAAGCTTGCTTATCTGTATTTAATGCA
>CAZTEN010000049.1:0-1190 GCA_964612495.1 uncultured Tissierella sp.
AATATTTGGGATTACAGCAACTTGAAATTTAATTTTTTAGGACAGATTAGTTTACAATATAGTATTTTGTGGTTCTTATTATCATTAGTAGCCATCGTACTTGATGATTACCTTAGGTATTGGTTATTTAATGAGGAGAAACCTCATTATAGAATAATATAAAACAAGGACAATAGATAGGTTTAGACTCAAAGCTCAAACTGCTCACGCACATAAAAATTAACCAATTTCATATATTCGGTAATGACCCTCTTGGCATCCTCACGATTTCTCCACCAATACTTAGGATTAAAGCTATCATATTGAGTAGGGCTTGATAAAATACGAATATCTCGATTCAAACTATCCAAGGCCTTAGTAAATATCTTCTTAGCCCTTGCTGAGTGATATTTTGAAGTTACTAGAATCATGGAATCAATCTCATCATTATACCTTAAAAACTCTCTTACAACTAATGCTTCGTCTTGAGTGCTTTTTGCATCCCCTTCAAGGATTATAATGTCCTCATTGGGAACACCTAATGAATTAGCAGCAGTCTGACTGAGCTGGGCATCTCCTGGAATTTCAACATACCTACTTAACAGCTCATCATAGGCAACCCTATGGCTATTAACCATAACTATTTTATCAGCTTCTCCCTCCTGATATAAATCAACAGCTTGTAAAATCCTATCCGCCACACTTCCCATAAGGACAACAATAATATCACTTTTAACAACATAGTCCTCAGCCACCAGCCATTGGCCTAATCTTGGGTATGATAGGGTCAAGAGCATCACTAGGACGACCAATACTATGATAATTTTTCTATGCTTTCTCTTTTTCATGAATATCACTATTCCTTATCATAGCCTTTCTCAAATCTCCAAGCATCCCTACACATTTCATTAACTCCACGCTTAGCTTTCCAACCCAGGTCTCTCTCCGCTTTACTTGCATCTGCATAGCAAGTAGCTATGTCACCTGACCTGCGGGCTACTATATCATAGGGGATCTTAATATTGTTTGCTTCTTGGAAGGCTTGTAACAGTTGAAGGACTGAAGTTCCCTGGCCTGTGCCTAAATTATAGATATGTACACCTTCTGTTAGTTTTTCAATGGCAACAACATGGCCTTCGGCAAGGTCCATTACATGGATGTAATCCCTTACCCCTGTCCCATCTATAGTAGGATAGTCATTTCCGAAGACT
>CAZTEN010000049.1:1253-3983 GCA_964612495.1 uncultured Tissierella sp.
GTTAACTTCTCCAACTTCCCCTTTGCAACTTGAGTTACATAGGGCATTAAGTTGTTAGGAATTCCATTGGGAGCTTCACCTATTAATCCACTTTCATGTGCTCCTACAGGATTGAAATATCGAAGTAAGGACACTGAGAATCCGGGATTAGCCTTTGCTGCATCAGTTAATATTCTCTCACTCATAGCCTTAGTTTCCCCATAAGGATTAGTAGTTGGGAGAAGATCCATGGTTTCAACAAATGGAACCTTATTCTCTCCATATACAGTAGCAGAAGAGCTAAACACAAATTTATTCACCTTATGCTTAATGCAAGCCTTAGCCAGAATCATTGTACTAACAACATTATTATAATAATACTCAAGAGGCTTACTTACAGATTCTCCTACTGCCTTAAGACCTGCAAAGTGAATGACCCCATCTATTTGTTGGGATGAAAATATGGAGCCAACTGCAGATGTATCAGTTACATCTATTTGATAGAAGGTCACATCCTTATTACTTATTTGCTTTATTCTATCTATTGTTTCAATTTTGCTGTTGCAGAGATTATCTGCAATAATGACCGAATGGTTATTTTTTAATAATTCAACACATGTGTGAGACCCAATATACCCTGCCCCGCCGGTTACTAATATATTCATCTTTATTAACACCTCATTTTATTTTTGATATCTAAACTCCAGAAAAACACATCAGTTTACAATTTTCCTTTTAAATAAATAATTTGTTTAATCATAATATCTTTAAAAAACTCAGGTTCTTTAATTCCGGGTACCATCTGCAGATTAATCATTTCATTTATACGAGAAACATTATTTTCATAATTATTCAAATCAAATCTTATATTATGATTGACGGTATTCAAAAACTCGGTACATTTATTATGGTATTCAATTAGCATAAAAGGTATTTTTAAAACATATGCAATAATACCTGCGTGAAGTCGAGTACCTATAATAAAATTACACTGGGAAATTTCACTTAGCATTTTTCTGGTATCTTTAGAATAACTTATAATTCTTGAGTTAATCTTGCCCTTAAAAAAGTCATAAAACTCATTAGTAACTTCACTATCGCCATTGTTTTGATTTCCATTGAATTCTATAAAGGCTACTTCCTTAATTGAACTATTCATTCGAATTAATTCAGATAAAGTGTTCTTTAATATTTCTTCTCTTCGTTTTTCTTCATCCGTATTTCTTCCAAATTCAGATTCATTCCGAGTAATACTAACCCCTAAAATTACATAGTCATCATTACTCTTTAGCTTAATTAATTCAGGGTAAAGGTTGCTAATCATAATAGCATTATCAAATGAAAAGTATGCGTTTTGAAACTTCCCCATTTTATTTATTTGTTCTATGGAAGTGTGATCTCTGACACCGACATATTTGAATTGCTCCAATAATTCTCTTGTAGTCTCAAAATCTTCCTTACACCTAAAAGGGCCAACCGATACCCCCATTGCACTTGTTTTCTTACTTAAAAAAGGAATCTTTCTGATTAGATACTTTAAATCTCCAATTGAAAGTCCACCATTTGTAAATAAGGAACCTCCATAATAAATAATATTATTACATGTAAAAGACACCATTAACTCATAAATTTTTCGCAAATATTTTTTTTTAGTTTCATATTTAATTGAGTACTTAGACAAAGCAGGTAAACTCCTACCAATAAAAACAGGTCTAAAACCTACCCAATAATTATTACAAATCCATTCAGCAGTTATAGTAAATATATCATCACCTAAATTTTCATATCCATAATATCCTTTAAAATATATTTTCTTCATTAGGATTGCCTCCAAAATGTATCAATAACTGTATTAGATATATACACTAGAGATAAAAATCTTAATTATTCTTCATTCTTAAAGCTTCTAAAGCTTTGAAGTTTTCTGTCTTTATCCGAAAGGATAACTTTATGGTCGACTAATTCTAAAGGCCATTCTATTCCAATATCAGAATCGTTCCACATTATACCATCATCATACTTCCCATAAAATTTCTCCCCACATTTATATGAAACAATAGAAGGCTCAATAACTAAGTATCCATGTCCAAAGCGTTGGGGAATAAAGAGTTGTTCCTTATTTTCTTCAGAGAGGAAAAAACCTCTCCATTCTCCAAAAGTGGGTGAGTCTTTCCTCAAGTCAACAATGACATCGAATATTTTACCCGATACACATCTCACTAACTTAGCTTGCTCCTTAATACTTTGGAAATGAATTGCCCTAATAACACCACATGCAGAACTAGTATAAAAGACTTCTTTCAAGTCATGCCTTATTCCATTTTCTTCAAAAACTTCTTTTGAATAATCTTTCAGAAAATATCCTCTTTCATCATATGCAAGGAAGGGTTTTATAAGATAGGCTCCCTTTAAATCTAATTCTTTAAACGAAAAGTTTTGAATCATCTTATTCCTCCATCTCTTTAAGCCAATTCATTGTATAACGGACTCCATCCTTAAATGAAACTATGGCCCTAAAATCAGTATCCCTTTCTAAACTTTCTGTGCTGAAACTATCAAGAGGCATGTCAATTCCGGTAAAAGGAATGTTCCCAAAATTTAAGGGGAGGTCCGGCCCTAATTCTTCTTGCAATTCAAATATAAATTCTTTTAATGGTTTAGCATTTGAACTACCGATGGTATAGCTGTTAAAGGGTTTGCCTTTAAGTCCGATATAGTAAAATGCCCTTGCTACATCGGTTACATAGACAA
>CAZTEN010000049.1:4005-10331 GCA_964612495.1 uncultured Tissierella sp.
TAATTTTGTGTAGCTGCAGTGAACTGAAGAGCTTCCCCATTAATTATTTTTCTGATTGTGGTATTGATAAATCTCGCTGACAGCTCTCCTGGTCCATAGGCATTTGTAATCATAGCCCAGATATGATCAATTCCTATATCGGAAGCTATAGACTTACTCATACAGTGTGCAGTCAATTTCCCGGTCCCATATATATATCCTAAACCTGGCTCAGTACCGTCTGCATAAACAGCTGCTATTGTTTCTTTTTCCATGATACTGCCTGCTCCGATAAACTTCTTACAACCCAATTCTTTAGCCACTCTAAGGCTATCAACCGTCCACAAGGCATTTCTAACTTGCAATATTTCATCGGCTCTGGCATGTCCGGCAGAACCATTCCAAGCAAAATGATAAAAAACATCAATATCTCTATCCGAAATCAAAGTAGCAAGCTCTTCTATTTGGGATAAATCACAAAATATCAGCTTATTACTTTCACACTTTGGTAATAGCTCAAGATTAGAGTCCTTATTTCGCACAACGGATATGACCTTTACATTATTTTTAATTAGTTCTTTCACAAGATAGCTCCCAACAAAGCCATTAGCACCTGTAACTATAGCCTTCTTCATATGTTCACCACCTCTTATTTAAAAGCATAAAATTCTTGGATCTGCCTGTCCATAACACCTGAAATATCACAATTTGATAAATAGAATCTAGCCCATTCTACAGTCTTTTCCATTGCATCTTCAATATTCCATCTGGGTTTCCAATTAAAGTTTTTTTTAAGCTTAGAACAATCCAACTTCAAAAAGTTTGCTTCATGAGGTCCTCCATCATATTCATTGACCCAAGCAAGACCTCGTCCCCATTTTTCACAGAATAAATCAACCAACTCACCAGTAGCTATAGAATCCTCTTCATTAGGTCCTACATTATAGCATCCCTGGTAGCTTTTATCATAAAATTGTTTTTCCCCGATTAATAGGTATGCATTCAATGGTTCTAACACATGTTGAAAAGGTCTTATAGAATAAGGATTTCTTACCACAATATCCCTTTCTTCTATAGCTGCCCGAAGGCAATCAGGTATAATTCTATCTTTAGCAAAATCCCCTCCGCCTATTACATTGCCTGCTCTGGCAGTAGATACTCCAATATCGCTATTATTAAAAAAAGAATTCTTATAACAATGGGTAACAAGTTCAGAACAGGACTTGCTGTTGGAATAAGGATCATAGCCATTTAGGGGCTCATTTTCACGGTATCCCCACTCCCATTCCTTGTTTTCATATACTTTATCAGTCGTAACATTCACAACCGACTTAACAGTATGGCTTTCCCTCACACACTCCAGAAAATTAACGGTCCCCATAACATTTGTTTCATAGGTCAAATGAGGATTTTTATATGACTCTCTCACTATAGGCTGAGCAGCCAGATGGAATGCCAAATCAGGAGATGCTTCATAAAATGCTCTTTTCAATGAATCTAAATCACGTACATCTCCCCTTATGGAACTAATCCTACTTTCTAGATCAGATAATACAAATAAACTGGGATGAGTCGGAGGTTCCAGAGAATAGCCAACTACCTCTGCACCAGCTAAAAGTAGGATTTTTGCAAGCCAAGTTCCCTTAAAGCCTGTGTGTCCAGTGATAAAAACTCTTTTACCCTTATAGAAGTCTAACATTTCAATTACCACACCTTCCAAGGAGCTTGCTTTTTTGCCCATAAATTTTCTAAAAGTTCCTTATCTCTCATAGTATCCATACACTGCCAAAAACCATAATGTTTATATGCTTTTAGCTGTCCCTCTTTAGCCACTGTTTCCAGGGGTTCTCTTTCAAAAGTAGTTTCATCACCTTCAATATAATTAATTATATCAGGCTCAAGAACCATGAAGCCTCCGTTAATCCATCCCCCATCTTCTTTAGATTTTTCCTTGAAGTTCTCTATAGTATCTAAGTCATTTATATCTAATCCTCCAAACCTTCCACCCGGTTGAATAGCCGTCATAGTTGCTATCTTTCCGTGAGATTTATGGAAGTTTACAAGTTCATTGATATTAACATCACAAACACCATCACCATAAGTTAACATAAAGGTGTTATCCCCTATATAATCTTTAACCATCTTTATACGTCCGCCTGTCATTGTATCAAGACCCGTATCCACTAATGTAACCTTCCAGGGCTCTGTATGATTATTATGGACAATCATCTTGTTTCTAGATGTGAAATCAAAAGTTACGTCAGACATATGCAAATAATAGTCGTCAAAGAATTCTTTTATAACATATTGTTTATACCCACAACAAATAATAAAGTCATTATAACCATAGGTGGAATAGCATTTCATAATATGCCACAGTATTGGCTTCTCACCAATTTCAATCATTGGTTTAGGCACCAAGTGGCTCTCTTCACTAATTCTTGTTCCATACCCTCCAGCTAAAATAACCACTTTCATTATATTCAGCTCCTTAACAATTTTTCTTCTAATAGGAAACCCTTCACCTTGCTATATGACTATAAAAATAATCTACAACCTTGCTATCTACAGAGATGTCAAACTTTCTGGCAAAAAATGCTCCTGAGGATTCCAATTCCTTTATATCATTCATTGTAAAGGTAGGTGGATGATTATTTATAAATTTCCGTATATAAACTAAACTTTTCCCTTCTCCATCTATAAAATGAATTCTGTTGGCAAAAGGGGAGTTCATAATAGTAGTAGACCAAAAGGCTTCTTCTGGGATTAATGCATCTTTATAAATACTCCAATAGCCTGGATTTTTCTCTAGGAAGTCTATTATATACTCAGCTACATCAATGGGGATGCTAAACCACACGTAATTTTTATAAAACTTAATGTGTTCAACGTCATACTCTACCTTCTTCTTCCCTATAGGAAATCCCCTGAGCAACAATTCCATTCTGATTCTCCTTGCTATACGAATCGGATCATACTTTTTATCCAATAATTTGCACATATAGGTAGGCCACTTTCTTAGAAGAAAGACTCTCCTTCCTAAATCATCCGGGATACAATCTATAAAAACCGTCCCCTTATTATTTGTAAGATATTCATCTAGTCCCGATTTAATCAATAGGTCTTGTCCGGTTTGAAAGAATATATAATCATATTTGTCATGGGATAATACCTCTTTTAACATCAAAAGCTGGGCTCTTAAAATATTATCCTTACCCCAACTTATTTCAATATTATTATTAGATATGAAAACTCTCTCATGTTTAATAATCTCTTTCTTTATATCTTCGCACAATTTATTAACATGAACATAAACAGATGATTCGCCCTCATCTAATAGCTGGTTAATAAATAAATTTATTTGTTTTGCTTGTTTATGTACCATTAAAATGAAAGCTTTTTTCACATCCATCCCTCCCTTATTCCTTAAATGGAGTTATAACCACTCATAAAACTCTGATGACTCCATAAATAATCCCATTCTCCAAACCGACCAATACTCTTAATTTTTTTCATTTTCAAGAAATCCAAAACCACTCTTCTATCCCTTTCCATCCCATGATAAAACACTACATTACCATATTTAACATGTCTTGTATCCACTACTTCAATATCATCTTTTCCTGCCAATTTTAATAACTCAATAGATTCTATAACCTTATCCTCCAACTCCCTTTGGCTTAGGTCTATAGTATTTTTTTCTGTATAGTAAATTTCAAACTGAAGTGAACTCTTTCCCTCCGGGGCATTATCACAGGACTTCATACTTGGTGAATATGCCCTTGCATAGGGAATACCCTCATCATATATATAGAACCATAGGGATGGGAATTTTACCTGCCTTTTAAATCCAACGGAAACAAGTGCTATAGAAGTTGCATAGAGATTTGATGCAGCTTCTTTAACATTTTTAGGTACGTTTTTTATTATCTTAGCTATTTCCGGCAAAGGTAAACTGCTAATTAATATGTCATAGGAGATAATAGTCCCATTACTGAAAGTGATCCTTTTCTCATCACAATCTATTTCAAGTGCCCTATGTGATAGTCGGATATCCATCTGATCAGCTATACGCTCAAAAAAAGCCCTATAGCCTCCTTTTTGAGGGTATTTCATCTCCTTTACATAATAGGTATTGGGAGTGTTTTCTGTCATAGCACCGTATAAAACTTCATCTATGGATGGTTGATACATCCTCTTATCAATCCATTCTGTAGTAAGATCTTCTGCTTCACAACACCAGTACTTTCTTGTATACCTAATAGGATATTTCCTAGAGAAGTAATCCCCATACTGATAATTCAACCATTGTCCATAACTCGAACCCTCCGCCTTCCTATCTCGATTAATAAAACTCTTAATTATTTCTATTCTTTCTTTTATGGGTAAGTTATAAGAGTTGTTTTGAACAGGATGCTTCACCCAATAGCCATCACAATAATTCATAGCCTCTGCTTTATGAATAATATAAGGGATCTTATAAAAAGCAGAACGCACTACTTCTTCATTTGCGAAAGATAGATGTACTGCATAATCAAACCTAAAGCCATCCACAGTAAAATTATCACATAATCCACCATATCTTGTTTTGGCTTCAAATAATATAGCTTGGTTTTGCAGCCTATATCCGGCTCCGATACCCGCAATGCCGGCACCCAGTATTATTACTTTATTATCCTTCATGTTTTCCTCCATTTTACTTTCTCAGGATACTCTCGGCAAGAGATCTAATCTTTTTGAAGACTTCTATAAACAACCCTTTCTCAAATTCATTAAAGGCCATAAACCACATTAGGAATAGATAAAGACAACCTAATATAGCAGCCTTTATTAAAAATATACTTAACCTGTATTCAGGAAAATAATACTGAATTGCAAATCCTGAAATACAAGTTAAAATAAGAGGAATAGCCATTTTGAAATGACATTCTTTGAAAAACCTAAAAACATTGACTTCTAAAATTTTATGATAAACTATGTTCAATCCGATGACATAGCCAATTAGTCCCCCAATAAAAATAGCAAAACTGGAACCTAAAGCTCCATATTCCTTCGATAAAACAATGGATAAAGTAAAGCTTATACCTGCAGCTATTAGTGAACAAAAGGACCTGTACTTAATTTCGTTAAGTGCTATTAAAGCTGTATTGCCTATCTCCTGTGTGAGAGTTATTATCCCAGTCCCAATAAGAAATAGTGCTATATAGTAAGATTCAATAAAATCAGCTCCCAGCCATAAGATTATAAATTCTCTTCCCATTGTTAGGAAGCCAACTATAAGAAGACCACTTAGAATCAACTGAATTCTGCCAACTTTTATCATTAGATTCTCTACTTCCGTTGAATTTTTGTTGTCTAAGGTCATGCGAGTTACTTTAGGTAGAAATAGGCCGTTTAAAGCATCTGCAAATATCCACACATAGCCCTGAATAGTCATTGCAATAGCAAACAATGAAATTTGAACACTTCCTGCAAAAACACCTAATATGGTTGGAGTAATATTAATAATAAATCTCTGGGCAATTATTATAATAGTAGTCCATATTGAATACCTAAAAATTGAACTTATCATATTTTTATCTTTAGCTCTAAAATTTACCGATATCAAGTTGCTTTTTCGAACATAGGTTAACTTATAAGCAATCATTAAAATTCCTATAGCCGCATAAACAACAACCAATGCATATAGCCTATAGCCTAAAATCAAGGCAACAACCATAGTAACTATAATAAGAACCTTATACAACAAACCTACAGATTTAATAAACATAAACCTCTCATTGGAAATAAGTATCCCATTCAGGGGCATAAAGGGAAATGAAACTATGCTAAATAAAGCAGCTATACTAAAAACTATTTTGAACTGCTGAAGTTCTATAGGTGTTAACTCTGTATAGATATTATCGATAAACAAGAATATACCTAATAGAGCCAGAAAAATTAAGACACCAATCACTAGGTACATTTTAAATGTTATACCCAAGAAATCCCTTGCCCTCTCCTTATTCCCTTCTGCATTATATCTTGATAAAAATCGTGACACAGCTTCATCTAATCCAAAATCCATAGTAAAAAAACTTATCACTGATGTGGCAAGTATATAAAGGCCATATTGTGATTGCCCAATTATCCCAATCATCCATGGCGTATATATTAATCCTGCGGCAATACTAAAAAAGATGGCAACATAGGAGATCGCTGCACCAAGCTTTATTTGTCTGTTACTATCTATCACTCTGCTCATTTGCTTACTTTCCTTTCACCATCCAAAATCATTTCAATTTCTTTTAATCGTTCTGACTTTATAAAACTCCGCCCTCGTACTTGAGCTTGCACTTTAAAGTAAT
>CAZTEN010000050.1:0-10156 GCA_964612495.1 uncultured Tissierella sp.
CTGAAAAGGTTGTTGAGGAAGAAAGAGAGAAACAAAGAAAATATGAGGAAATGCTTGATAAAGTCCTTGAAAGACTTGAGAGCATAAAGAATATCAAATAGGGGGCATATGATGAATTATCAAGAGGCACTTCTCTATATTAATGATAAAGATAAATATGGTTCCAGATTAGGTCTTGAATCCATTTCAATGCTTATGGACCTATTGGGAAATCCCCATAGGGGACTTAAATATTTACACGTAGCAGGAACTAACGGCAAAGGATCTGTGTCCTCCTATTTGGCTAATTGCTTGAAATCTGCTGGATATAAGACAGGATTATATACTTCACCATATCTTGAAAGATTCAATGAGAGAATTCAAATCAACGGTGAAGATATACCTGATGAAGCTTTAGCCCAAATCACAGACAAGGTAAAGGATGCTGCCAACAAGATGGTAGAAGAAGGTATGCAACATCCAACTACTTTTGAAATAGTTACGGCTTTAGGGTTTATGTATTTTAGCCAAGAAAAATGTGATTATGTGGTTTTGGAAGTTGGTTTAGGAGGAAGGTATGACTCTACAAATGTGATAGATACACCTATTGCATCTATCATTACAACTCTGGATTATGACCATACTGAAATTCTTGGAAATACCCTAGGGGAGATTGCCTTCCAAAAGGGTGGAATCATTAAGAAAGATGGAATTACAATATCATACCCTCAGGAAGATGAAGCTGTTAAGGTGTTGAAGGACATAACAGCTCAAATAGAAGGAGAATTCTATCTAGCTCCTATGGAAAGCCTAGAGATAAAATCTCAGACTGAATATGGGAGTACCTTTAATCTTAGTTTCATGGATCAAGAATTAAGTGATATCAAGATATCTATGCTTGGGGAATATCAAGTATATAATGCATCCTTAGCCATCACCACACTTCTAATATTACGAAGTAAGGGTATAATAAAAATAACTAACCAAGAGCTTTATAAAGGTCTTCTAGATACTAAATGGAAGGGAAGATTAGAGGTATTAAAGAGAAATCCAACTTTCCTTATCGATGGAGCACATAATACACAGGGCATAACCCATTTGACTAAGGCATTAAAACTATTTAAATACGATAGATTGATTCTAGGAGTGGGAATCCTAAAGGATAAGGATTATATCCATATGGTAGACCTATTGGGACCCTTGGCTGATATTGTTGTGGTTACCGAGGTAAGAATGCCAAGAAAACTTGATGCTGAGTTTCTTGCCGATGAATTTAAAAGACATGTAAATGAGATATATATAGAAAAAGATATTAAAAAGGCAATTGTAAAGGCTATTGAATTAGCAAAGGAAGATGATTTGATTGTCTTTGGTGGGTCCCTATATCTAATCGGAGAAGTAAGGACTATTTTTAACCTACTATAGTTATATAACTATAGTAGGTTTTTTTAACCCTATTAACATCTTTTGCATAGATTGATACTGGGGGTGATTTGGTGGTTACAAAAAGAATCTTAACCAGCAATATTGGCGATGATACAATAAGCATTATTGATATGGATAATCCGGAAATCAATAAAAAAATTTTCCTTGCTGAGCAAAGGCATAAAAAGATTGGCCAAGGATTAATGTAGGCAAGGAACCACAAGGGCTCTTGCTGCCTTAATCCCTATGATTAATAAAAAGTTGGAGTATATTTTCATAAATAGACTGAGTATTTTCTTTCCAAATATTAGTGATTTTCTTACTTTGGTCTTCTGTAGCCACGTCAAAATATAGGCTAAACAACGTTTCGTCGTTTTCCACAAGCTTTAGATTTACAGTATATTGTTGGTTTTCCTTTTGGTAGTAATCTCCAACTACCTGTGTTTCCTTTACTTTTGCTTTCTCAATATGATTAAACTCAATATCAAGATCCTGAATAATTCGTTCAGGAATTTTACCTTTAAACAATTCCAGCATATCTTCACCTTTTTGGAGTAGCTGATAATTCATAGTAAGGTCATCTACCTTAATTAGGTCACCTTCATTAAGCTCAATTAAATACTGTTGAAGTGCAAAAAAATTCATAAAGCCCTTCTCCAGGATGAGTTCGGTAAGCTGTGAATTCGTTAAAGGAAGTGGTATGTTTTTTATGATATATAAAATTAACAGCTTGTTTTGTGCTATCTCTTCGGTATTATACGATAGCATAAAAATCACCTCTTTATGGAATATATCTAATTATACCACAAAAAAACAAAGAAGTGGATATCCACTTCTTTGATAAATATATTATCTCCCCGCTAATTGGTTTTGAGCACTTTCAACTAATCTTTTAACCATATATCCGCCAACATAACCATTTACTCTAGATGGTAATTCACCTTTATCGATGTTTGAATAGTTTGTTATCCCAAGTTCATTAGCTATTTCAAGTTTTAGTTGATCTAACGCTTGCCTTGCTTCAGGAACGACTATTTTGTTATTGTTAGCCATTTATTTTCCTCCTATACAACAATTATTAACTTGTTGTAGTAATAATATTACCAATGAAAAACTTATTATTCTGGTAAAAATTTAAAGAATGAATAAAAAATAATAAAATTAGAAATAATCAATGTTTTAAGTCCTCAAATCTAGTAATAATAATTTTATAAAAGAATATTACTTAAAGAGGAGGAGATAGTATGAAATATTTAAAAAAAAGATATATAATAAGAATTTTTATTGCTGCACTTGTGGGGATTATTCTTTTTAGCACTCTTTTAGATGCCAGGGTGGATATTCGTAGCGTTTTTTCACCTACTAAAGAGCTTCCTATTTATTCTGTTGATAGGGATGATAAAAAGATAGCTATTTCCTTTGATGCAGCATATGGAGATGAATTTACAGATGATATTTTGGAGATACTAGATAAATATAAGGTGAAATCTACTTTTTTTCTAGTTGGTTTCTGGATAGATAAATATCCAAATAGAGTAGAGGAGATACATAAAAAAGGTCATGAAATTGGAAATCACTCCTCAACTCACCCAAATATACCTACACTTTCGAGGGATGGTATGATTAAAGAGATTAAGGAAACCCATGATAAAATTGTTAAGATTACAGACACAAACCCTATGCTTTTTAGGCCTCCTTTTGGAGACTACAATGACCTCCTAATTCAGACAGCAAGAGAACTTGGATACTACGTTATTCAATGGGATATAGACTCTCTTGACTGGAAGGAGTTGGGAGTAGAACCCGTTATCGACACGGTAGTTAAAAACACAACAAGCGGTTCTATAATATTATTTCATAATAATGCTAAATATATAAAGGAATATTTACCTATTGTAATACAAAGACTACAGGAGAAAGGCTTTGAAATAGTTCCGGTTTCTGAATTGATATATAAAGATAATTTCAGGATGGATAATAGTGGAAGACAAATATATATAGAATAATGAGGGATTAGATGGAACGCAATATTCTTTTTATAGGAGTGCTTGAAAGAGACAAGGATAGGGATGTTATAAAAGTAATAAAACAAATTTTAATATTATCTGAATATCAGGTAATATACGAATCCATTGATGGAGCTATTATAGGTTTATGCAAATCAAACCTAATTCTAATTGTTTTTGATTTCCTAGAAGAAGATCTAAATCAGAATGAAATGTTTAAAATTTATTTTGACATATTAGTTCACAATCTTTCTGGAGAAAGAGAGAATAATTTAGTAAAGAAAATTTTGGCTAGCAGTGGGGCTTGTGTTTTGAATTCAGATAATAACAATTTAATTTCACTTGTTCGTGGACTTAATAGCACTCTGATCACCTATGGTTTCAATGGGAAATCTACTCTTACTATATCTAGCTATGATATTGACCCAATAATTAAGGTAAATATTTGTTTGCAAAGAGATATTATATCCTTGAATGGAAAAAAAACAGAACCTTTTGAATTTTGCATATCTATGGATTCTACTGAAGAGAAAAAAATTTATCCTCTTTTGGCTGGAAGTGCTCTGAATATCTTACTAGGAGATACCATATTAAATCGAAAACAGGAAGACTATATATTATTATCATTTTAAATAACTTAAGCTGAATAGACCTCAGCTTTTTTTATGCATAAATATTGTATACCATGAATAGTTATAGAAAAGGAATAAACACATGAATAGGAGGGAATTTCGTGGTAGACAAGATTATTGAGGCAAACAAATTAAAGATTGTAGGCAAGGTGATTTCTGATAAGGAATTTAGTCACGAGATGTATGGAGAAAAGTTTTTCGTTTTTAATCTGGAGGTACCAAGACTGAGTTCTTCAGTTGATATATTGCCAGTAACTATTTCTGAGAGACTATTGTTTAATCTTGACTTAGACTTAGAACACTATGTTATAATTGAAGGACAACTTAGGAGCTATAACAGGTATATTGAAGCAAATAATAAATTGGTTTTGACTATTTTTGCAAGGGAACTTTATATTCCTGATGAAGAAGAATTACAAGAAATATTAAGAAAACCTAATGAAATCTATTTAGATGGGTATATATGCAAAAAACCAGTTTATAGAACAACACCTTTTGGTAGAGAAATAACTGACATGCTCATAGCAGTGAACAGACCTTATAACAAATCAGATTATATTCCATGTATTGCCTGGGGAAGAAATGCTAGATTTTGTGAAAATTTAGATGTAGGTGACCATATCCGACTATGGGGAAGGATTCAAAGCAGGGAATATCAAAAGAAGTTACATACTGGGGATTTAGAAACTAAGACTGCATTTGAGGTATCCCTTTCAAAGATGGAATTTGTTGAAAATGATAATAATAGGGTAAATGAGATGGAAGGTTAGAAAACTTTGGAGGAAACAACACACCTACAGATGTCTGTAGGTGTGTGCTTGTTAGTTTCAGGAGGAAAAATGGAGAGATTAAGAAAACCCGGAATATTTGAAGTTAATTTGCTTTTTATGATATTGGGATTTGGCTTATTGTTTTTAGGATATTTAGTTCAGAGTAAAGAGATTTACTTAGGACTCTTAATAACCGAATATTTAATAATTCTATTACCAAATATCTTATATCTTTTGATTCTTAGATATTCCTTAAAAGATATAATTAAGTTAAATTTTATAAGTACTAAACAAATACTATTTTCAATAATCATAATGGTATTTGCATATCCAGTGGCAGTTTTTGTCAATGCCATAGTTCTAGCATTAGTTAGTTCTTTTAGTTCAGCTATTCCAACTACTGTACCTCTTCCTACAACTTTTGAGGAGTTTATAAAAGGCTTATTTGTAATAGCTCTTGCTCCAGGTATTTGTGAAGAAGTAATGTTTAGAGGGACTTTGATGAGTGCCTATGATAGATATGGTCGTGTTAAGAGTATTATCATTACATCCCTCTTATTTGGGATATTCCACTTCAACGTAATGAACCTAGCAGGACCAATATTTTTAGGCTTAGTGCTTGGAGTATTGAGGCATAAAACCAATTCCATAATCGCCCCTATGATAGGTCATACTATAAATAACGGGATAGCATTGACTATAGGATACTTTGCCACTAAGTATTCCGGTGAAATCCAAGGGCTAGCTTCAGAGAATTTACAGTTTGGAAGTAATATGGAGTTGTTTATTTCCCTAATATCTATGGGGGTATTTGCTCTTTTTTCTTTAGGAGCTATGGTGTTCTTCCTTAAGAGAATGCCTGAGACTTACAAGGGTTATGATTCTTGGGAATTTGCAGCTGAATATAAGGAACCACCTGCAATACTAAAATATATTCCGGTACTCATAATTATCTTGATATTTATCATAATCAACATTTCACTTCTATTGTTTGTATAAAGAAATGTAATCTTCCCATAATATTATTAGGAGGGATATTATGAAGAAGAAAAAACAAGAAATAGATGAAACAAGTCAGAAGTTTGAAATAGCTGAAGAGTTGGGACTTGGCGATAAAATCAGAGAAGTAGGATGGGCTGGTTTAACTGCTAAGGAATCCGGAAGAATAGGCGGAATTATGACTTCAAGAAAGAAAAAATTAATTAAGAAAGAGTAGTGATGATCCTATGAATAGTTACACTGAGTTTGCCTCACTTTATGATGAATTAATGAACGACTTCGATTATGAAGCATGGGCAGATTATGTGGAAAGAATATATGATAAATACAATATTAAGCCTAAGGATATATTGGAAATGGCTTGTGGAACAGGAAACTTGTCTTTTGAGCTTGCTAAGAGGAGGTATAATTTAGTATGCTTTGATTTATCTGAAGATATGTTATCTAAGGCTTATAAGAAGCTAGGTAAATATAGGAATGTGAAGCTTCTTGAGCTGAATATGATAGATTTCAATATCAACAAGAAGTTTGAAAGTGTTATTTCCATTTGCGATAGTATAAACTATATAACTAATAAGGATGAACTATTGCAATGCTTTAAAAATGTGTACAACCATCTTAAGGACCATGGACTATTTATATTTGATGTTAATTCCTTTTATAAATTGAAACATATAATTGGGAACAATACATTTGTAGAGGATAGGGAAGATATCTTCTACACATGGCAGAATTATTATGATGAAGAAGAAAACATATGTGAATTTTATCTTACCTTCTTTAAGGATGATGGAAATGGAAGATATAATAGATTTGATGAAGACCATATGGAAAGAGCCTACACTATAGATGAAATTATAAAATTACTAAAAAAAGCAGGGTTTTCAAAGGTAGAATTTTTTAATGCCTTTACCTTTGATAATCCTCTAGAGACTGATGAAAGAATAAACTTTGTTGCTATAAAATAGGTGGAAAAAACAACAAAGGCAATAATAACGAGGTGATATATTGAAAGATTATTTAATAAGGGCTATAGATAAATCAGGTAGAATAAGGTTGTTTGTGGCTACAACTACAAATTTAGTAGAAGAATCCAGAAGAATACACAATACTTCTCCAACTGCCACAGCTGCAATGGGTAGAAGTCTTACTGTAGGTGCAATGATGGGTGCTATGATGAAAAACGAAGAAGATAAGCTTACAATTAAGATAGCAGGTAATGGACCGGTTGGGAAAATCCTAGTTGTAGCCAATAATCTTGGTCATGTCAAAGCCGATATTGATTTTCCTATGGCGGATGTTCCTAGTAGTTCAGATGGAAAACTTGATGTAGGAAGACTTGTAGGAAATGATGGGACTATAACCGTAATAATGGACTTAGGATTAAAGAAGCCATATGTTGGTCAAAGTAGTTTAGTTACAGGTGAAATAGCTGAGGATATTGCGAATTTCTATATGACATCAGAACAGACTCCTTCAGCAGTAAGCCTTGGAGTCCTTGTGGACAGAGATATATCATGTATTGCTGCAGGAGGATACATTATTCAGCTATTCCCAGGAGTTCCTGATGAGGATATTAGCAAAATTGAAAATGTTCTAGCCAAGATAGAGCCTGTTTCTGCTATGATAAATAAAGGGCTTACTCCTGAAGAGATAATGAACCAAATTCTCGGAGAATTTGATATGGAGGTTCTTGGAAAACTTGACCTAGAATATAGATGTGACTGCTCAAGAGATAAGATTGAAAATGTTATAGCTAGTCTAGGCAGAAAAGAGATTGAAGAGATGATACACGAAGATGAACAAGCAGAGGTAGTATGTCATTTTTGTGGAACAAAATATCAATTTAATAAAGAAGATTTAAGTAAATTACTAGTTGACATATCTTAAAATTTGTTGTATACTATTTTTTGTGGTCATAACCACACTGCCAGTACAATCTGGTAGTCTTGCCCAGATAGCTCAGTCGGTAGAGCAGTAGACTGAAAATCTACGTGTCGCTGGTTCGATTCCGGCTCTGGGCACCATTATTGTAACTGAATTATTAAGTAGGGGTGTAGTTCAGTGGTAGAACGTCGGTCTCCAAAACCGAATGTCGTGGGTTCAAATCCTGCCATCCCTGCCACTATTCATACCAAATCTAATATGGGAGCATAGCTCAGTTGGGAGAGCATCTGCCTTACAAGCAGGGGGTCATAGGTTCGAGCCCTATTGTTCCCACCATATTATTACCTAACCCGATTTGTGAATTTTGCAAATCGGCGGAGAAGGGCCTGTAGCTCAGGTGGTTAGAGCGCACGCCTGATAAGCGTGAGGTCGATGGTTCGAGTCCATCTAGGCCCACCACCATATTTAAAGACACAATGCATAATTGTGAATTAAATATGGGCCTTTAGCTCAGTTGGTTAGAGCGCCCGGCTCATAACCGGTAGGTCCTGGGTTCGAGTCCCCGAAGGCCCACCATAAAAAAAGAACAAATCAGAAATGATTTGTTCTTTTTTTTCGCCTAAATGACTAAATTACATCATTATTGTCAATCATAGTTAGATGAGGTGATAAAATGATAAAAGTTGGATTTCCAAGAGGATTACTATTTTATGATTATTATCCTTTTTGGAAGGAATTTCTTAAGGGAATAGATGTAGAAATAATTGTATCTCCTAAAACCAATAAGGACATATTAAATGCTGGTATAGCGAGTTGTGTTGACGAAGCATGTTTACCTGTTAAAATTTATCATGGGCATGTAGAATACTTAAAAGACAAAGCAGACTATATTCTAATACCGAGATATTATAGCTTGTATAGTAGGGAATACAATTGTCCCAAACATTTAGGAATTACAAATATGATTGAAAGTAGTATTGAAAATTTGCCGCCCTTAATTACACCTAAGGTTCAAATCAAGTATATAAATGACTTAAAAATTCCTGCTAGAGAAGTTGGAAGAAGATTTATAAAGAATCACAATAAATTAAATAAGGCCATAGAAAATGGTCTAAAGGTACAGAATGCATATACAAACATGAATTACCATGTAACTTCTAATACTATAAATAAGAAGCTATTAATTTTAGGCCATGGATATAATATCCATGATGAATTTATCAATATGGGGTTATTAAAGAAATTAAAGGAAGGGAATATAGATATTATACTCCCTGAAGAAGTCACAGATGATGAAATTCAAAGGCAAGCAAAAACTTTAGATAAGAGGATGTTCTGGACTAATGGTAAAAAAATAGTGGGTGCAGCCTTTAGCCTTATAGAAAAAAGGATTATTGATGGAATTATCTATATCAGTGCCTTTGGATGTGGATTAGATTCTGTACTTTTATATATAGTTGAGCAGAGAGCAATAGAAGAGAATATACCGATGCTTACAATGACCTTCGACGAGCAAACAGGAGAAGCAGGAGCAAATACTAGGCTTGAAGCCTTTATTGATATGTTAAATTGGAGGTGTAACTATGAAAATAACCTTTCCTCACTTCGGTAATTTGTATATAGCTGGTAAAGTCCTATTGGAGGAATATGGTCATACTGTAATTACACCGCCGGTATGCAGTAGAAGTACATTGGAACTGGGCACCAGTAAATCCCCTGAATCAATGTGTATGCCATTTAAGATTTTTATAGGAAACTATATTGAAAGTATTCAACGGGGTGCTGATACTATATTGCTTACCGGGAGCTGTGGCCCATGCAGATATGGTTTCTACTCATATATGCAAAAAGATATTATTAAAAAGCTTGGATATGATGTTGACTTTATAGTTTTGGAATCCTTTAAGGAGGGTATTCCTCAGTTCTCGAAGAATATAAAGAAGTTAATAGGTTCAGTATCACCAAATACATTATTGAAATCTTCGAGATTAGCATTGAAACTCATTAAGAGTTCAGATGATTTGACAGACTTGTCAAATGAGGTTAGGGCATATGCAATAGATAAGGATAAGGTAAATTCCATAATGGATAGCTTTTATAAGGATGCAGATCATATTCATGGGTTTGATCAGCTACAAAAGTTAATTAGTGATACTGAAAGACAGCTTAGATCCATTAAGATAAATAGAAATTTTAAACCTCTAAGAGTGGGAATAATTGGAGATATATATACTATAATCGAACCCTTTATAAATTTAGAAGTTGAAAGAAAACTTGGAGAGCTAGGAGTAATCGTAGAAAAGTCCCTTACTCCTACAAAATGGCTTGAGCATCATATATTATCTTATCCTTTTGGATCTAAACTCGAAAAAGAAAAATATTCTTTAGCTAGACCTTATATGAAGGATATGATAGGGGGACACGGTAGAGAAACCGTTGGAAGTGCCATCTACTATAG
>CAZTEN010000051.1:0-9989 GCA_964612495.1 uncultured Tissierella sp.
AGAATGAATATTTTCCTAAGTTTATAATGTTATCGGCAGTAGGTCAGGATAAAATAACTCAAAGAGCTATTGAGCTTGGAGCTTCATACTACATAGTAAAGCCATTTGACTTTCAAGTATTTATAAAAAGATTAAAGGAAACTGCAGAAATAGATGTAAAGACAGATTCCAATTTCTATAATACAATAAATACACATACTGTAAATAAAACAAAAAACAAAGAAAAAAATCTGGAAACAAAGATAACTAACACAATTCAAGAAATTGGAGTACCTGCCCATATAAAAGGATATTTGTACTTAAGAGAAGCTATATCAATGGTTATTAATGATATGGATTATCTAGGTGCTGTAACTAAAGAATTATACCCGGCTGTAGCTGAAAAGTTTAATACTACTCCTAGTCGAGTTGAAAGAGCTATTAGACATGCTATAGAGGTAGCCTGGAATAGAGGGAAAGTAGATACTATTGATAAGATATTTGGATATACTGTAAATAATAATAAAGGAAAACCAACAAATTCAGAATTTATTGCACTAATAGCAGATAAACTAAGATTAGAACAAGATGTATATGATAAAGCATTGTAAAATAGAATTACAAATGAAGAAAAACATTCATTACTTGAGTGTTTTTCGCTTTTTGAATCCAAATTCTATGGTATAATAGGGATAATTATTAGTAAATTTGGAGGTTATTATGGTTTATGAAGAGAAGACCATGAAGTTAGAGAAAATTTATGAAGGCAAGATTATAAATCTTAGAATAGATACAGTAGAGCTACCTGAGAAAAAGTATTCTAAGCGAGAAATCGTTGAACACCCAGGTGGAGTAGGAATTGTTGCTATAACAGATGATAATCAAATCTTACTAGTAAAACAGTATAGAAAAGCTGTAAATCGAGCCCTATTGGAAATACCTGCAGGAAAATTGGAAGTAAATGAAGAACCTCGTGAGACCGCAATTCGAGAGTTAAAGGAGGAGACTGGATATGATGCTAAAAACTATAATTACTTATTAGAATTCTATACATCTCCTGGATATACTACCGAAAAGATATATTTGTTTATGGCTACAGATTTAACAGAAGGTACACAAGAGCTGGATGATGGTGAATATTGTGAGATTGAGAAATACACTATAAATGAATTGTTAAAAATGATAGATAGAGGTGAAATCATAGATAGTAAGACAATAATAGGAATCAATTTAGCAAAGGACTATTTGAAAAATAAAGAATAAGTTATAAAATCCTCCTTTTAGGCATAAAAATATTAGAGCTAGTACAAAGGAGGATTTGCTTTGAATACATTAAAATACAGAATAAGAAATCATTTTGAAAATGGATTTTCTTTTTATTTTGTCTTGGCTTTAGTTTTGATTGTAGGCATCATAGTTGGGGCTCTAATGATCAAAGCAATAAAAATGGATTCTCTTGAAACCTTAGTTAATTATAGTAATTCATACTTATATGGGATTTCAAAAGGATACTCAAAGAGTCTGGATTTTTTAAAATTATCAATATTTCTTAATATAATCTTTGCAATTTTTATATATTTTGTAGGTATACTAGGTCTTGGATTCTTAATCCCAATAATTATATTTATAAGAGGATTACAGTTTGGTATTGTAGTAGGATACGTCGTTCTTAATTTTGGTGTTAAAGGGTTCTTGATATCCATATTTGGGCTCTATCCTCAATATTTAATTTTTATTCCTTCCTTAATTTCCTTATGCTCATTATCAATGATAGTTTCCTTTAAATACCGTATGAATACCAGTATTAGACCTATAAAGATGAATAGGATAAGCAAATCTGATTATACAATTATGATAATGATAAATATAGTAATTTTAATATTTGGCTCTTTATATGAGGGTTTAATATCTCCATATTTTTTAAATTTAATTGAATTTTAGTCATCAAAAAAATTGCTAAACATAAGTAAATACTTAATGATTTGGGTATCCTTCAAATAGAAAGCACGAGTTCTATCCAGCTAATGAGGAGGAGATATAGTGAGAGTCGTAGATTTAATAGAAAATAAGAAATTAGGTTTGGAATTAAATCAGGGGGAGATAGATTTTCTAATTAAGGGATACGTTTCAGGAGATGTTCCTGATTATCAGATGTCTGCATTTCTAATGGCAGTGTATTTTAAAGGGATGACAAGCCAAGAAACGGCAAATTTAACTATGTCCTTTGTTAATTCGGGTCATCAAGTTGATTTGTCCAAAATCCAAGGAATAAAAGTGGATAAGCATTCTACCGGTGGAGTTGGTGATAAGATTAGCCTTATAGTTATTCCTCTTGTTGCAGCATGTGGAGTTCCAGTAGCAAAGATGAGTGGTAGAGGACTTGGACATACAGGAGGGACCATAGATAAGTTAGAATCAATTGAAGGATTTAGAATCGAATTGAGCGAAGAAGAATTTATAAACAATGTAAATTCTCATAAGATGGCAATTACTGGTCAATCAACTAATTTAGTACCTGCTGATAAGAAAATCTATTCTCTTAGGGATGTAACAGCAACCATAGATAGCATACCTTTAATAGCAAGCTCAATTATGAGTAAAAAAATTGCCTCAGGTGCAGATGCAATCGTACTCGATGTGAAAGTAGGCTCAGGAGCATTTATGAAATCATTGGATGAGGCTAGAGTGCTGGCTCGTACTATGGTTGATATTGGAAAATCATTAAATAGAAGGATTGTTGCCATTATTACGAATATGGATCAGCCTCTTGGAAGAGAGGTAGGAAATACAAATGAAATAGTAGAGGCTATAAAAGTTCTTAAAGGTCAAGGTAGTGAGGATGAAACTAAAATTGCCTTAACAATAGCATCTTATATGTGCATTTTAGGTGGAGCTTTTATAGATTTTGAAGAAGCATATAAAAAACTAGAAGTACTTATAGACTCAGGTAAGGCCATAGAAAAATTTAAAGAACTTGTTAAAATTCAGGGTGGAAATCCTAATGTAATAGATGATGTAAGCTTACTTCCAAACGCAAAGTATCATATCGAAGTTAAGGCAGAAAGTGCAGGATATGTAAATAAGCTTGATGCCCAAGCAATAGGTGTATCAGCCATGTTACTAGGTGCAGGTAGAAGGACCAAAGCTGATAGTATAGATTATGCTGCCGGTCTTACACTAACTAAAAAAATAGGTGATAAGATAAACATAGGAGATGTATTGTGTGTACTTCATACCAATAAGGAAGATATAGAGGAAGCTAAGTCAAAGGCTTTAAAAGCATACACTATAGGAGAAGAGAAGGCAGAAATTAAAAGCTATATTTTTGATATAATTAAGTAACTAGGTATTCTGCTCTTTCAATATTGAATAACAATGCTAATTTTGGAGAATATAAAAGTAATATTAGCATTGGAGGGAGAATATTGAAAAAGAAAATTATTTCCATCGTTTTAATTATGTCCCTAGTAATGTTTCCCCTATTGTCATATGGGGAACTGGGACTAAGAAGTAAATCCGCTGTATTGATGGACTATAACACCGGAGAGATAATCTATTCACAAAATGAGCATGAGAAATTAGAACCTGCCAGCATAACTAAGATTATGACCTTACTATTGACTATTGAGGCAATAGATTCCGGTAGAATAAATATGGAGGATGAGGTTGTAATAAGTGAGTACGCAGCAAGTATGGGTGGAACGCAAATATATTTAGAGGCTGGAGAAGTGCAAAGTATAGAAAATCTTATTAGAGCAGCTACTATCAGATCAGCAAACGATGCAGCTGTTGCATTAGGAGAAGCTGTTAGTGGCAGTAACGAGGCCTTTATTAAGCTAATGAATAATAGAGCCAAGGAACTTGGCATGAAGAACACTCAATTTATAAACCCCACTGGACTTCCAACTGAGAACCATTACACTACGGCATTTGATGTATCGTTGATGTCAAGGGAAATTCTAAAACATGAAGCCTTGTATAAATATATGACCACCTATATGGAGGATTTGCTAGTAGGTAGAAATAAGGACGATACTCAGACTATGGTGAATACTAACAAGCTTATTAAGGGCTATGAGGGTGCTACCGGAATAAAGACTGGTTCTACAAATGCTGCCGGCTATTGTTTATCCGCTTCTGCAAAGAGAGGGGAACTACATTTAATTGCAGTAATAATGAATGCAGAGACTAGCAATGATAGGTTTAATGAAGCAAAAAAGCTTCTGGATTATGGATTTGCAAATTATAATAGCATTATCCTAGGTAGAAAAGGTGATTTAATAAGTACCATACCTATTGAGAAAGCCGAACTTAGGAGTATAGAATTAGTTTTAGAAAGAGATATATATACTCTGTCGAAAAAAGAGGATAAAGGTGATATCCAAAAGGAAATAACAATTTCTGATAATATACAAGCACCTATTCTTAAAGGTGATAAGCTAGGTGAAATTGTAATATCCTTAGAGGGTAAAGAATTAGATAGAGTAGGATTGATATCTAGGAATGATGTTAAGGAAGCGGGATTTCTGCTATTATTAAAAAGAACTCTTACAAATTTCATTTCAGGTAAATGATTATCTAAACCTCGACTTTAATTCGTCGAGGTTGTATAATATTAATTAGGATATAGAAAGAAGGTTATGTATGGATATCTTAATTAGCATACCTGGGTTACTCATTGCTATAGTATGTCATGAGTTAGCACACGGATTTACTGCATATTTATTAGGTGATACTACTGCAAAGGATGCAGGTAGACTATCCTTAAATCCAATTCGTCATATAGACCCGGTTGGACTATTGGCTATGATATTCTTTAGATTTGGATGGGCAAAGGCAGTGCCTATAAATCCTATGAAATTTAAGAATAGAAAGAGAGATACATTCCTAGTCTCTATTGCAGGAGTGGTAGTTAACTTTTTACTTGCTTTAGTTTCTGCTCTAATTCTGGCTCATGTACACCTTAATAATGAAATATTATTTCAAATGGTCTTAATTACCATGTGGTATAATATTATGTTGGGAGTATTTAACCTCCTGCCATTTCCGCCTTTAGATGGTTCCAAGCTAGTGGCTAGCTTTTTGCCAACTAAATTAGAGTATCTATTTTATAAATATGAAAGATATTTCTATTTCATTTTGGTAATTTTAATTATGACAAATACAACAGATAGAATAATAGGACCATTTATTGATTTTATATTAAATTTAATAATCAAGATTATATAGTAATGAGGTAGAGTATGGGTTATAAAGTAGAACTTGAGGCTTATGAAGGGCCCTTAGACCTTTTATTAAGCTTAATTCAGAAGAATGAAATAGATATATATGATATTCCCATAAATATGATTACAGAACAATTCTTAGACAGTATTAAGGATATGGAAAAACTTAATTTAGAGGTAACTAGCGAATTTTTGTTAATGGCGGCAACACTCTTGGAAATAAAATCTAAGATGCTTCTTCCTAAAGATAAAATTGTTGAAGAAGGAGTAGAGATAGAAATAGACCCAAGAGAAGTACTTGTGCAACGGTTAATAGAGTACAAGCTATATAAAGAGGCTGCAGAAAGACTTAAGATATCTGAATTAATTGAATCTAGAGTATACTATAAACCTAGGGAAGATTTATCAATATATAATGATCCATTTGAGGAGCTTAGAAAAATAGATTTAGCTCATCTTGTTAAGGCCATAAGTAATATAATAGCTAAGAATTCAGTTAAACATAATAGGATTGATTTTAATGAAATAAGTAGGCAGGAGTATACCCTTGATACCTGCATAGATGAAATTAGGGCAAGACTTAAATTGAATAAGAATATATTATTCAGTCAATTATTGAGCTCTGATACCACAAGAGAAGAGATTGTTACATATTTCTTGTCTCTTTTAGAGCTTATAAAAATGAAGAAGGTTTATGTAGAGCAGGATTCTGCTTTTACAGATTTGACGATATCTTGGAGATTGGATGAAGACTATGGACCATAAACAGATGAAATCAATAATAATCGGATTACTTTTTACTTGGGGGGACCCCTTGGAATTAAAGGATATTTCCAGTGTTCTAGAGATACCTGAAAAGGAAGTAGAAGAAGTACTTAGGGAATTGATGGATGAGCTTGATTTCAACAGAAGCGGGGTTAGAATAATAAGATTCAACAATTCCTATCAAATAGGCACTCGACCTGAGCATTATGAATGGATAAAGCGGTTAAATAATAGTAAAAATTCCAAAAATCTTTCAAATGCATCCCTTGAAACATTATCCATAGTTGCATATAAACAACCTATAATTAAGGCTGAAATAGAAGCTATTAGGGGTGTAAGAAGTGATAGGGCACTTGAGACTTTAATGGAAAAAAAACTTATTTCCGAAGTTGGAAGGCTTGATAAGACTGGACGACCGATTCTTTATGGTACTACAGAGGATTTCTTAAGATATTTTGGACTAGAATCCTTAGACGATTTACCGGCAATAGAAGATTTCAAGGAATACTCTGATATCGAACAGGAATAATATATAGTATTATTCCTGTTTTTTAATGGAGGGGTTTCATGAAAAAGCTAATTTGTCTTATCATAGCCATAAATCTACTAGTTACTAGTGCTGCTAATGCAGCAAATCACAATCTAAGTGGTCAAAGCTACGTCCTTATGGAGGAGTATTCTGGACGTGTTTTATTGGAAAGGAATTCACACCAAAGGATGCCAATGGCCAGTACAACTAAGATTATGACTGCATTGTTAGCTATAGAAAAAGGAAATTTAGATGATGTAGTAACAATCGAGGAAGAAAGTGTAGGTGTTGAAGGGTCAAGTATATATCTAAAGTTAGGAGAAAAAGTAATTCTTAGGGAATTGGTCTATGGACTTATTCTGAGATCCGGAAATGATTCAGCAGTTGCTATAGCAAATCATATTAGTGGCAGTCTAGAGGATTTTGTAGATGAAATGAATAAAAAAGCTAGTACTTTGGGAGCATTAGATACTAGTTTTATGAATCCTCATGGGCTACATGATGATAATCATTATTCAAGTGCTTACGACTTAGGACTAATTACACGAGCTGCTTTTGAAAGTAAGGAGTTTTGTGAAATATTTAGTACTAAAAGTTATAAGGGAGAACGGGAGGCAAATTACTACTATGTAAATAAGAATAAAACCCTTTGGGAATATGATGGTGGAGACGGAGGTAAAACCGGTTATACAATTAGATCAGGCAGGTGTTTGGTATCAAGTGCATCTAGGGATAATATGAGACTTATTGCAGTAAGTCTTAATGCTCCAAACTGGTTTAATGATAATTATATTCTCTTAGATTATGGATTTGAAAATTATAAACTATATAGAATCTATGATGAAAATCAACAAATGTCTATCACTGATGTTATAGATGGAGAAAAAGATAAATTAGCTGTTATTTCAGAAGAGGAATTCTATTATCCATTGACCCAAAAAGAAAAGGAAAACATTAAAATCGATATTGTATTGGATAAATCTATAAAAGCTCCAGTTAATAAAGGAGAAGTTATAGGCTATACTCAAGTATTTTTAAATGGTAGATTGATTGGAAAGAATAGAGTAGTTGCAGGGCAAAGTATTAAGAAAAAATCATTTTTTGAACGAATTATGGATAACTTAAGGGATTCGGCAGATAATCAAACATTTACAAAAGCATAAATTAAAGATAGAATTAGCTTAACTAGGTATGAGGAGAGATAATAATGAGATTACAAAAGTATATGGCTTTATCAGGTGTTGCTTCTAGAAGAAAGTCTGAAGAGATGATAAAAGAGGGGAGAGTTAAGGTTAATAATAGAGTAATAACAGAACTTGGAACTATTATTGACCCAGAGGTAGATAAAATAATTGTTGATGATAAGAATATAAGGCTCGAAACAAATAAAGTATATATTATGTTAAATAAGCCTGTAGGTTATGTATCTAGTCTCAAGGATGAAAAGGGAAGAAGAGTTGTTACAGATTTAATTGAAGGAGTAAGAGAGCGTATATATCCTGTAGGAAGACTTGATGCTGATACTACTGGGCTTCTTCTATTGTCAAATGACGGAGACTTAGCATATAAACTTACTCATCCAAGCAACAAAGTGGATAAGAAGTATATTGCCATAGTCGAAGGAGTTCCTAATAAAAAAGAATTAGATACTTTAAGAAATGGAGTTTTTATTGATGGTAAGAAGACCCATCCAGCTAAAGTTAAGATATCTAAAAGGTATGATACTGACTCTATATTGGATATAGTAATTCATGAAGGAAGAAATAGACAAGTAAAAAAGATGTGTGAAGCGGTAGGCCATCCTGTTAAGAAGCTTAAAAGAGTATCTATAGGGGAAATAGAACTTGGAGGCTTGGATATTGGAAACTGGAGATTTTTAAATGATGAGGAGATAGAATATTTAATGTCTCTTTAGTTAGGAGGAATTATGAGTTACCATAAGATTATCAATACAGGAGAAATCGTAAAAGACCTTATAGAAAATCATGTTAAACCCGGAGACATAGTACTAGATTGTACTGTAGGCAATGGTAATGATACTTTGTTTTTATCCAAAATGGTTGGTAGTGAAGGAAAAGTATATGGTTTTGATATTCAAAAAAAGGCAATAAAATCTACTAAGGAATTATTAACTAAGGAGAATTCAATCGAAAATGTAGTTTTGTTCAATGATTCCCACGAGAATATTCATCAATATATAGATGAAAAATTGACCTTCATAATATATAATCTAGGTTACCTTCCTAAGGGGGATAAATCCATTAAAACCAACAGTATAAGTACTATAAATAGTATTAAACAAGCATTAGAGCTACTTGATTATAATGGTCTTCTTGTAGTAACTGTTTATGTGGGACATGCCGATGGACCTGAAGAAAAACAAGCTCTAGAAGGTTTATTTCTAACATTAGATCAGAAATCATTTAATGTACTTAAGTATGATTTTATAAATCAATCCAATAACCCACCTGTTTTATTTTGTCTTGAAAAAAGCGGGAAAAGCAATAAATCCTTCAACTGATATACAATTGAAACAAAACTTGCAATTGATACTATGTTTTGATATTGTTTTATTAATAAATTTAGTTGTTACTAAGTGTTTTAGTTGTTTATACTAGGGGGTATATTATGCCGACTAATACTGAAAAGGTAGTAACTGTAAACTTGGAATGGTGCAAAGGATGTGGTATTTGTGTTGCTTTTTGTCCTAAGGATGTTCTGGACTTAAAAGATGGGAAGATACATATAAAGAACATCAATGCATGTATTAAATGTGGTCAATGTGAGTTAAGATGTCCAGACTATGCCATATGGTTGGGAGGTAGATAATATGACTGTGAGACTGATGCAAGGAAATGAAGCTTGTGTAGAAGGAGCTTTAAAGGCCGGAATGAAGTTTTATGCGGGTTATCCTATTACTCCTTCCACTGAAATTGCAGAAATCTCAGCTCTTAAGCTTCCTAAAGTTGGTGGAAAGTTCATTCAAATGGAGGATGAAATAGGAGGAATGGCTGCTATTATAGGGGCATCAGTAGCAGGGTTAAAGTCTATGACTGCAACTTCCGGTCCTGGTTTTAGCTTAAAACAAGAAAATATTGGGTATGCAATTATTGCTGAGATACCATGTGTAATTGTAAATGTTCAAAGAGGTGGACCTAGCACAGGTCTCCCAACATCACCTGCTCAAGGGGATATTATGCAAGCTAGGTGGGGTACTCATGGAGACCATTCGATTATAGCTCTTTATCCAAATTCAGTTAAGGAAATATATAAGACTACTGTAAGAGCCTTTAATTTAGCTGAAAAATATAGGACTCCGGTTATATTATTACTAGATGAAATTATTGGACATATGAGAGAAAAAATTGATGTAGATGATAATTCTAAAATTGAGATTATAGATAGAAAAAAGCCATCTTGTTCACCTGAAAAATATTTAGCGTATGCTGTTGGAGAAAGTGAGATCGTTCCACCCATGGCAAGCTTTGGTG
>CAZTEN010000052.1:0-9961 GCA_964612495.1 uncultured Tissierella sp.
AAAAACTCGATGGGATTGTATATGGTGTATTTTCAGCTTTAGGTTTTGCTACAGTGGAAAATATCATCTATGTAGTATTCACCTATACGAACAATCCCTTTGTTGGACTATATAGAGGAATTTTTTCAGTGCCTGCTCATGCCGTATTTGGGATAACCATGGGTTATTATCTTTCTCTTTCTAAGTTTGACAAAGACCTAAGCAGAAAGAAGAAAAATATGATTATGTCCTTAGTCCTTCCCGTTATTCTTCATGGGGGATTTGATTTCATCTTAATGGCCAATATTCCTCAGCTTACCCTATTGTTTGTACCTTATGTCTTATTCTTATGGTGGATTAATGAAAGGAAACTTTCGGCTTTTCTATATGATTCTAAAAGCAGAATAAAAAAATTGAAGTAATAATAACTCCTTTTGGAGGTATTATGAATAAAACATGGACAAGCAAGTAGTTAGAAAATTGCAATATTTATTAATAGAAGTTATTCTGTACATTTAAGCCCAAATTTGGTATATAATTAAATAGAGATACAGTATTCACAAAAAAGTGTTGGAAAATAAAGAGGAAATGATGTGAGATTATGCAACAGTTCATAAATATTTTTTCAAACATCAGGATGCGAGATGTTATGGACGTACTTATCGTAGCTGCAGTAATATATAAGCTATATAAGCTTCTAAGGGAAACTAGGGCTGAACAGCTGGCAAAAGGAATAGTAATCCTTCTTATATTGACTAAGGTTAGTGAATGGATGAAGCTATATACTATTAATTGGATACTTAATAATGCCATGACGGTAGGAACTTTGGCCTTACTTATAGTGTTTCAGCCTGAACTTAGACGTGGATTGGAATATATAGGAAGAAGCAGACTTCTTTCTAAATCTTTTGTGGAGATAAGAGGCGAAAGTTTATCAAATGTAGTGGATGAAATTGTTGATGCTGCAGCCTCACTTTCGAGGCAGAAGATAGGAGCTTTAATAGTAATGGAAAGACAGACTGGTTTAAATGAGGTTGTAGAGACCGGTACCAAAATAGATGGCCTGGTTTCCAGTGATTTACTTATAAATATCTTTATACCCAATACACCCCTTCATGATGGAGCTGTGATTATTAAAGATGATAAGATAAAGGCAGCAGCTTGTTTTTTGCCTTTAACGGATAATTCAGCATTGAGTAAAGAGCTGGGAACAAGACATAGGGCTGCTCTTGGCATATCCGAACGGTCAGATGCTCTCGCTATAATTGTGTCAGAGGAAACCGGAGCCATATCCATAGCTGAAAATGGAACCATAGCAAGATATCTTGATTCTAAGACTTTGCGTCAGATATTGATTGATATGTATAAGCCGAAGTCAAGCAATCCAACATTCTTTACGAGATGGAGGCAAAAAGATGAGCAAGAAGAAGAGTGATATTACAGTTAAAATAACCTGCATATTAATTGCTATATTTTTGTGGAGTTTCGTAATTAGTGAAGAAGACCCTGTTAGGACTAGACAATACAGAAACGTTAAAGTAACTCTTAATAATATTTCTGCACTTGATAGGCAGAGTCTTGTGGTTATGGACCCTCAGGAGGTTACAGTAAATATTGAAGTTTCAGGTAAAAAATCGGATTTAGACAAATTTTCATCTTCAAATATTAATGTCTCTGTTGACCTTAGTGGTTATAGTGAGGGACAAGTTAAGGTTCCTGTTGTGACAAGCCTTATAGGTCAGATAAGTGGGGTATCTATATCTGATGTAGAGCCTAGGGAAATTCTTTTCAACATTGAAAGATTGGTTACAAAGGAGATGCCACTAAAGATAAATACTACAGGAGAACTCCCAGAAAACTATGTCTTAGGAGATTTAACCAGTAAATCTCAGTCAGTCTTAGTAAGTGGACCCAGAACTTGGGTAAATGAGGTTAATCAAGTAATTGCATCTGTTGACCTAAGCAATAGAACGGATACAACTACGGAGGCCTTTGGAACAATCATAGTAGATGATGAGGGTAAAGAAGTTAGAGGGGTTAGTAAAGAACCCAACTTAGTAGACATAACCATTCCTGTAATGAGAACAGTTTCACTACCTATAGACTTAATAACAACTAATGAACTTCCTCCAAATTTCTCCATAAGCAATATAAATATTACCCCTAGTTCTATAAGGGTTAAAGGCAATAATAATATAGTAAATCTTCAAAAGATTGACACAGTAGAGGTCGACATAAACAGTCTTTTGGGCAAATCTACGCTAGAGCTTGAATTAAATCTTCCGGAAGGGGTAGAGCTTGTGAAACCTGATGAGAAAGTAACCATTGTATACAATATAGAGGAAACTACTTCTAAGGCGTTTACACTTCTCGTTAAAGATTTAAATATAAAGAATTTAGATAATAAACTGACTTTAGCTGAAGATAATTTAGGTCAGTTAGTAAGGATTAATCTAAGAGGATATAAATCAGTACTTGATGACTTAAGCAATGAGGATTTAAATATAACATTGGATCTGAGCAATGCAGTTGAAGGAAATAATTCAGTAGAAGTCATGGTTGAAGAAATTCAAGGTGTAAAGGTTGAATCAATTAACCCACAACAATTGAGCTTGAAGATAATTTCATTTTAAGAATTTTGGAGTTTGAGTTTGTTTCCTTAAGGTCATTAAACTCAGACTTCATCTCTAAATTATTGTATTATTTTACCCTGAGAGAAATCGTTTATAACGAGGTGAAGATATCCCCACCTCGTTGCAATGGTGTGAAGTAATTGCTACGCAATTACCTCTGATATTAAAAAAACTTTGAGATGTAATATTTATTAAGAGGTGAAATTATGGTAAAGAATTTCAATGAATTATTGAAGCTCGCACAAGAAAGAGGAAAGAAGGTGTTATCTGTTGCCGCTGCCGAGGATGAAGAAGTTCTGCTAGCTGTTAAAAAAGCAGTAGAATTAAATATAGTAAAGCCCATTCTAGTGGGAAACCAAGACAAGATTTTAGAAGTAATGAGAGATATTGGCCTTAAACAAGACGGAATAGATATTATTCATAAGGATGATAGGGTTCAAGCTGCAAGGATAGCAACAGAATTTGTAAGAAGTGGAAAAGCAGAAATATTGATGAAGGGTTTATTGGATACATCCATTTTAATGAAACAGGTTTTAGACAAAGAAACTGGACTGAGAGGGGAAAACATACTTAGTCATGTAGCTATTTTCCATGTAGCTACTTATCACAAGATTTTCATTGTGACTGACCCAGCCATGATATTGGCACCTGATTTAAATCAAAAGAAGCAGATTATAGAAAATGCTGTGAATTTGTCAAGAGCCTTAGGTATCCAGCTTCCAAAGATAGCAGTACTTGCTGCTAAGGAAAAGGTAGATCCAAAGATGGAAGCTACAATACATGCCCAAAAGTTAAAAGAGATGAATGTCCTTGGACAGATAAGAAACTGTATTGTTGATGGACCATTTGCCCTTGATAATGCCGTCAGCAAGGAATCTGCAAGAATAAAGGGAATAGATAGTCTTGTGGCAGGAGATGCGGATATACTATTGGTTCCTAATATCGAAGCCGGCAATATACTATATAAATCTTTAACCTTTTTAGCCAATGCTGAATCTGCAGGGTTAATTGTGGGAGCTAAGGCACCTATAGTAGTAACCTCCAGAGCTGATAAGGAGGAGACCAAGTTAAACTCAATAGCAATAGCTGTACTAATGGCAGGGGGGATATAGCTTATGTTTAAACAATTAATCATAAATCCGGGGTCTACATCTACTAAAATAGCAATATTTCATGATGAAAAGATATATTTTGAGCTTACTCTAAGGCATTCAGTTGAAGAACTGAAAGTCTTAAATAATATACATAGTCAGTTGAACTATAGAAAGAACTTAATTCTAAAGGAGCTTCAAGAAAGGGGAATTGATTTAAAAACCTTAGATTGCGTAGTTGTGAGAGGTGGTCTATTAAAACCTATAGAAAGTGGTATATATGAAGTAAATGAATTGATGATTCAACATCTAAAGGATAGCTATTTAGGTGAACATGCATCTAACTTAGGAGCTCTTCTAGCAAATGAAATCACAAAAGATTTAAGTATTAAATCCTATATAGTAGATCCTGTTGTGGTGGATGAGCTTCAGGACGTGGCAAGAATATCCGGCTTAAAGGAAATCCCTCGAATAAGTATCTTCCATGCATTAAATCAGAAAGCAATTTCTAGAAAACATGCTACCTTAAGAAATAGAAAATACGAGGATATGAACCTTATAGTAGTCCATTTGGGAGGAGGAATTTCAGTAGGAGCACACAGAAAGGGCAGAGTAGTAGATTGTGCAAATGCATTAAACGGGGATGGACCATTTTCACCTGAAAGATCTGGAGGCCTACCGGTTGGAGACCTTATAAAACTATGCTATTCTGGAAAATACATCTATGATGAGTTGAAGAAGAAATTGACAGGCCAAGGTGGCCTAGTCTCCTATTTAAATACAAATGATGCAAGAGAGGTAGTAGCTAGAATAAATGAGGGGGATGAATATGCTAGGCTAATCTATTATGCAATGGCATATCAAACAGCTAAGGAAATAGGTGGCATGGCAGTAGTTTTACATGGTCAAGTGGATGGTATCCTATTAACAGGAGGAGTAGCTTACGATGCCATGTTTACTGATTGGATTAGTGAAATGGTTAAATTCATATCTGAAATATATATATATCCTGGTGATGATGAATTAAGGGCTCTAGCAGAAGGTGGCCTTATAATACTAAGAGGTGAAGAAAAAGCAAAGGTATATGAGTAAGCGGAGGTACTTATGTTAAATGATAAAAGAATCAGAATTGTTTCTGGGCATTATGGTAGCGGGAAAACTGAATTTAGTATAAATTATGCAATAAAACTGGCAGAGATGAAAAAGAAGGTAGCCATTGTAGACCTAGATGTGGTCAATCTATATTTTCGTACTAGAGAGAAGGAAGACTTCCTCAAAGAAAAGGGTGTTAGAGTAATAGGAAGCTCCATAAGGGCAGCATCCCTAGATGTTCCAAGCATATCAAGTCAAGCTTCTATACCTTTTCATGATGAGTCATTAGAAACCATCATAGATTTAGGTGGGAACCCAGAAGGAGCTAGGGCTTTAGCTAGATACAATGAATATTTAAGAGAAGGCTCTTACGATATGTTCTTTGTACTTAATGCCAACAGGCCTGAAACCAGAAGCCTAGAAGATGTAATGAAATTTATTGTGAAAATCCAGGATGTTGTAAGAGGTAAATTTACGGGCCTTGTAAACAACACCCATATGCTTAAGTCTACATCAGTTGATGATATTTTAATGGGTTACGATTTGGCAAAGAAAGTATCCGACTTAACCGGGATTCCAATTAAATATAATTCTGGCTTAGAATCAGTCTTGAATAAAATTCAAAGTAAAGTAGAAGGAGAGATGTTTCCCATAAAGTTACATATGAGAGAGGAATGGATGGTCTAATTAAAGGAGGAAGAGAATATGCCTAAACAAAAAGGAAGAGTAACATTTAAGGAAGAGCTTTGTAAAGGATGTGGGCTTTGCGTATCGGTGTGTCCAGTACATATACTTGAGCTTAAGAAAGATAGCTTGAATAAAAAGGGATATAATCCAATTGGCGTTAACGAAATGGAAAAATGTATTGCCTGCATTTCTTGTGCTTTAATGTGCCCTGATCTAGTTATAACAGTTGAAAAAATTCAATAAGGAGGTTTGTGTATGAGTAAGGTTCTCATGAAAGGAAATGAAGCAGTAGGAGCAGCAGCCATTAAAGCAGGCTGTAGATTTTTCTTTGGTTATCCTATAACTCCTCAAAATGAAATACCGGAGTATATGTCCAGAGAATTACCAAAGGTAGGAGGCGTATTTGTACAGGCTGAATCTGAAATAGCTGCAATAAATATGGTATATGGATCTGCAGGATGTGGAGCTAGGGTTATGACTTCATCATCAAGCCCAGGAATAGCCTTGAAACAGGAGGGAATCTCCTACATAGCGGGGGCAGAATTGCCATGCCTTATCGTAAATATGATGAGGGGTGGTCCAGGTCTGGGAGGGATTCAACCATCACAGACCGATTACTTCCAGGCTACAAGAGGTGGAGGTAATGGTGACTATAGACTATTGGTTCTTGCTCCAGCAAATGTACAAGAAATGGTAGATTTAATTATTGAAGGCTTTGACTTAGCTGATGAATATAGAAATCCAGTCATGATCCTAGGAGATGGAATGATAGGACAGATGATGGAACCGGTGGAGTTTAAGGAAAGAGAGAAAAGGGATTTGCCGGAGAAGGATTGGATAACTACAGGGACAAAGGGTAAGAGAAAACCCAATGTAATCAACTCCCTGTATTTAAATCCCGAAGAATTAGAAGACCACAATATTGTTCTTCAGGAAAAATATAAGAAGATGAAGGAAAAGGAAGTAAGGGTAGAATCCTATAATGTAGAAGATGCAGATGTAGTAATTTCAGCTTATGGGACTACAGCAAGAATAGCAAGAACTGCAATTTCAAAACTTGAAAAAGAAGGCTACAAGGTAGGCCTAATCAGACCAATAAGCCTATTTCCATATCCATTTGAAGAATTCAATAAAATTAAAGACGATTGTAAAGGCGTATTAACAGTTGAGATGAATACAGGACAGATGTTAGATGATGTAAGGATAGCATTAGATGGTCGTATACCTTCTTATTTTTATGGAAGAACAGGGGGAATGGTCCCTACACCTGAAGCAATAGCCAATAAAGTAAAGGAAATTC
The DNA here is from genome assembly GCA_964612495.1 of uncultured Tissierella sp. Classification (GTDB taxonomy): domain Bacteria; phylum Bacillota; class Clostridia; order Tissierellales; family Tissierellaceae; genus Tissierella_B. The sequence continues at coordinate 6,783 of CAZTEN010000052.1, forward strand.
TTGGAGGTGAGCAATAATGGCCATAGTATTTGAAAAAACTAAAGGTTTAACAGATGTACAAACTCATTATTGCCCAGGATGTACCCATGGAATTATTCATAGGCTAGTTGCAGAAGCAATGGAGGAATTAGGAGTATTGGAAAAGGCCATTGGAGTAGCACCCGTTGGATGCGCGGTACTTGCATACAATTACTTCAATTGTGATATGCATGAGGCTGCTCATGGAAGGGCTCCAGCAGTGGCTACAGGAATTAAGAGAGTTCTACCTGATAACTTCGTATTTACCTATCAAGGTGATGGAGATTTAGCTTCCATAGGTACTGCTGAAATAGTCCATGCAGCCCATAGGGGGGAGCGGATTTCAACCATATTTGTAAATAATGCAATCTATGGAATGACTGGAGGTCAGATGGCACCTACTACCTTAGTTGGACAAAAGGCCACTACAGCACCTTACGGCAGGGATGAAGCTACATGTGGTAAACCAATTAGAATGAGTGAAATGCTTGCTACTATAGATGGGGCAAAGTTCGTAGAAAGGGTATCTGTAAACTCTCCTGCAAATGTTAGAAAGGCAAAGAAGGCCATATTGGAATGCTTTAAGATACAGATTGAAGGTAAGGGATTTGGTATAGTAGAAATACTATCTACCTGTCCAACCAATTGGGGGAATACACCTGTAGAAGCTCTTAGATGGCTTGAAAACAATATGATGCCATATTATCCCCTTGGCAATTTCAAGAGACCAGAGGAGGGTAAATAATATGGAAGAAAGGATTATAATAGCTGGTTTTGGAGGACAGGGAGTCATGGCTATGGGCCAGCTTTTGACCTACTCAGGAATGTTGGAGGATAAATGTGTTTCATGGTTACCATCCTATGGTCCAGAAATGAGAGGGGGGACTGCCAACTGTAATGTAATAATTTCAACTGACCCTGTTGGGTCTCCAGTAGTAGTGGAAGCTACAACGGCAATAGTTCTTAACAAACCATCATTGGATAAATTTGAAGGATCTCTTGTTCCTGGAGGAAAGCTTTTTATTAACTCCTCCCTTATAGAGAGAAAATCCATTAGAGATGATATTGATGTCTATTATATACCAGCAAATGAAATTGCCAATGAATTAGGCAATTTAAGAGTTGCTAATATGGTAATGTTAGGTGCATATCTAGAGGTGGTTCATACTGTGGATATGGAGTCTATTGAAAGGGCCTTTCCTAAGGTGTTTGGAGAGTCAAAGATGCATCTATTACCAATAAATAAAGAAGCATTTGAACGAGGGGCAGTAGCCATAAAAAAGAAAGGTTAGGTGAATTCACCTAACCTTTCTTTTTAGCATCTATCTGATGTCCCACCAAGAATTGGTGGTATGCTTACCTGTCTCTTTTGAAGAAGCTTGAGAGTAAGTTCTATAACCATATTTTCTTCCAATCTATTGAATAGCTTTTCTTCGAATGGAAGCTCATAATAAGCAGGTCTATGACGACCTATAAATTCGTCAAATTCATATAAGCTAGCTGTAATTAACTCACAGAATGGTAATTCATTAAAGTTTTCGGTTCTGAATTGATTGATTTCAGAAAGGTCTCCCGACAATAAATCATCCTTTTCAGCAAAGTATTTGTTTGGCAAATCATCAACCTTAAAATATTCGAATTCAGAAACTGAATTAGTAAGAAGAGGTGCAGGTGGTGTAGCAAATGTTACAGGAGTAGAGCATTCAAATGGTACATCTACTGTACAATGATGAACTTCTCCGCACACACCTTTTCTATTTGAACATGTTCTTGTTGTATAATCTATTACGTTTCTAACAAATCCTTTAATAAATAGGATATTTGTAGGTTGAAGAAGAGTACATTGAGTTATCTTCAATCTCTTTTTGATATCCTTTATTTCTAATGCTGGTTCTGGTAAGTCAATATATGCATTAACATTAAATCTAATAGTTAGCTCTGCTAGTACTACAGGTATTTTTACTACTACTCCACCTGGAATTCCAACAGGTGTAATAGGGGTATTTGGGCAAGTATTCACTGTTGTACTATCTACATCTACGCAGTAATTACATACTGAAGCATCACTTACAACACTGCCTGGGTTTGATTTAGTATTACCTTCAGAAACTCTTACATTGCTTACGATTGTTCCATCTATCGATTTATTCATTTTAGTTTTCCTCCAATATATTAATAGTTGAATTTGTTCATAGTTGTCCTATACCTATTACAATATATTAAAATGGATACTAAAATGTGCACTTATTGTTCAAATAATTCGTCGATTAATTCCTTAACAGATATTATTTTATCTAGTCTATAAGCATTACTTCCTACAAATATTAAACCCTCATCAATATTGCCCTTTACTGAATTGATAAGTGCCTTGGAGATGCAATAAGGAGTAGTCACCGGATTACATGGCTGTAAACATCTATAGCACTTTGTAACCTTCTCCCTTTCTTTCTTAATCCTCTTTATAAAAGGATTTATTATAGCTTGACCAGGCATACCTACTGGACTTAGAACTATATCTATATCTTGCTCTTTTGCTTGTATATATGCATTCTTAAACTCAAATGAAGCATCACATTCATTAGTAGCAACAAATCTTGTACCGATTTGAACCCCACTGCAACCAAGTTCAATATACTCCTTTATATCCTTGGAATCATAGATTCCTCCTGCAGCTATAACAGGTATATTTTTACCACTCTCATCCTCATATGGTTTTAAAACATTGATTACATCCTTAACTATCTTTTTTAAATCAGGGAGTTCACCCTTCAATTTCTCTAAAGAAAAGCCAAGATGACCCCCTGCCATAGGTCCTTCAACTACAACTAAATCAGGTAAATAATCATAGCGTTTCTTCCACAGCTTGGTAATCACTGCAGCAGCTTTACCAGATGAAACAATTGGTGCTATTTTAGTTTTGCTATCCTTAACTAATGAAGGTAGTTCATTAGGTAAACCTGCTCCAGAAATTATCAAGTCAATCTTTTCCTTTACTGCAACTGCAACCATTTCCTTATAATTGTTCATAGCCATCATGAGATTAACTCCTAATATTCCATCTGGACTTAACTCTCTGGCACGACGAATCTCCTTGGCAAGTGCTCTTTCATTTGCTTCATTGCAATTTCTTTCAAAATCCTCTTCTCTATAGCCAATCTGAA
>CAZTEN010000053.1:0-9854 GCA_964612495.1 uncultured Tissierella sp.
AACACAAAGCCTTGACAGTTTATAAAATTGTCAGGCTTTTTTGAGTTCACAAATGTATAAAATGTATTGCAATACAGATGGAAAAGTGTTATGATTTAATGGATACAATCGCCGGAAATGAATAAATTGTACTAGTACACTCTGAAGGGATGATATAATGAAAAATGAAAAATTATTAGCAATGATAAAGGCAGCTGTCCTAATTGCTATGACCACTATAATGACAATGATTGTTCACATACCTACACCGAGTACCAATGGCTATCTTAATCTGGGGGATATGGTAGTATTTATAGCAGCAATGATGTTGGGCAAAAGGGGAGGCCTAGTAGTTGGGGGGCTAGGTTCTTCTCTTGCTGATATATTACTTGGCTATACTCACTATGCACCTATAACTCTAGTAGTTAAAGGATTAGAGGGATTTATTGCAGGAGCAATCCTTGAAACTAGCATGGGTAAAAAATATCCATTATTTGCAACAGCCATAGGTGGAATCTGGATGGCACTTGGTTACTATATAGCTGAAACTTTCATGTATGGTCCCCAGGCAGCCCTTGTAGGAATTCCTGGAAACTTAATGCAAGGGTTGTTTGGAGCAGTAACTGCAGTTTTATTATATAAGGCCTTGTCAAAGGTTCAAAAAGGAATGTTTACATTCTAAAGGCTCTCAATTGAGAGTCTTTTTTAATTAAGAATATCTTCTATCATATTTACCTAATTATAGTATAATTAGGGTATACTAGATTTATCGAGGTGGAAAGATGGGGCAAGTTGGAAAAATTATATATACTAGATATGATAATAATAATTTCCAGATAGAAGATATCTATGATTTAGATAAGTTACCTGACTTTACTGAGCCGGGCAATAAGTGGCTAGATATAATGGGTCCTTATGATTACAACCTATTAAATGATATTGGTGAAAAATTTAAGCTTCATAGGCTTGTGCTAAAGGATATTATGAACACTGACCTAAATCCTAAGATTGTCGATTATGACGATTATTTGTTCTTGATAGTAAAGACTACCGTGTTTATAGAATATGAGCTAAAAACTAATCAGATTTCTTTCATATTGTTTAAGGACAAACTCATTTCTTTCTCTGAGATTGAATCAGATGTATATAAAGGCTTGAACGAATCCATTGAAGATATGGTTGGACTAAGGAAAAATGGTATGGATGATTTGTTGTACTGTCTTCTTGATGCTATCGTAGACAATTATTTTAATACTATAGAAATCATTGGAGAAGAAATAGACGATCTGGAAGATTATCTTCTCGATAATCCTAATAAGGAGTTTTTAAAAAGGGTATATTCCATTAAAAGGCAATTGATTAATATGAGGTCTCTTCTCTACCATATGAGAAATGTAGCCGGAAGCTTAGCTAAGGATAAGTTTGATTTAATCAATGGTAGAACTATTTATTATTTAAGGGATGTAAGTGACCAGATAGTTGAGATAATAGATTTAGTTGAAACCTACAGGGATATATGCTCCAATATGCTGGATTCATACCTTTCAAGCATTGGAAATAAGACCAATGAAGTTATGAAGGTTTTAACCATATTTGCAACCATATTTATACCTCTTACTTTTTTAGCAGGTGTTTATGGTATGAATTTTAAGTATTTTCCTGAGCTAAGTTGGAAATATGGATATTTAGGATTTTGGGTGATTTCAGCTATTATTATAGCCATAATGATAAGGTTTTTCAGAAAAAAAGGATGGTTTTAAAGAGGATTATATGATGATATAATGACAGGAAGAGATAAAAATAATCACTTATGAAAGGAATTTAAAATTGGGAAAGTTAAAATTATATGGTTTTAATAACTTAACAAAGACTTTAAGCTTTAATATTTATGATGTATGCTATGCTGTAACTGATGAACAAAAGGAGCAATATATACAGTATATAGATGAGCAATATAACTCAGCAAGGCTAACTGAAATATTGAAAGATATTACTAAGATTATAGGTGCAAATCTATTGAATATTGCTAAGCAAGATTATGAGCCACAAGGAGCTAGTGTTAACCTCTTGATTACAGAGGAAGCTCTTCCAATAGTCTGCGTAGATCCTTCCTGTAATATAGGAGAAATAGTTACCACACCTCGTAATGTAATGGGGCATTTGGACAAGAGTCATATAACAGTCCATACTTATCCGGAATACCATCCCGATCAAGGGATTATGACTTTTAGAGTAGATGTAGATGTTTCTACATGCGGCCAGATTTCACCATTGAAAGCCTTAGATTACCTTATAGAGAACTTCGATTCCGATATAATAATATGTGATTATAGAATAAGAGGATTTACCAGAGATATAGACGGGAATAAACACTTTAAGGACCATAATATCCATTCGATACAGGACTTTATTTCTAAGAAGAACTTAGATATGTATAATTCTATAGATGTAAATGTATATCAAGAGAACGTATTTCATACAAAGATGATTTTAAAGGAATTAGATTTAGATAACTATCTATTTGAAATGAACGCAGCAGATTTAGAAGAGGAAGAAAGAAACAAAATTCTTTCCAAACTTAATCAAGAAATGCATGAGATTTATTATGGAAGAAACTTTGATAGGAGTGATGCTTAAATGGAACTTTGGTTTTCAGAAAAAAATACAGAAACCTGCAAATTTTCTATAAAGGTTAAGGAGCAAATCTATTCGGAACAAACTCCCTTTCAGAAGATAGACTTTTTCGAATCCTATGATTTCGGGAGATTTTTTACCCTTGATGGTCTAATGATGGTAAATGAAAAGGATGAATTTATATACCATGATATGATAGTTCATGTTCCAATGGCTGTAAATCCGGATATAAAGAAGGTACTGGTTATTGGGGGTGGAGATGGAGGAACAGTTAGGGAATTGTCCAGATATAAGAGTATAGAGACTATACATCTAGTAGATATAGATGAAAGGGTAGTAAAGCTTTGTCAAAAGTATCTGCCTAAGACAGCCTGCGGCTTTGATGATCCTAGGGTAAAAACATATTTTGAGGATGGGGTGGCTTTTGTTAAGAAAAACACCTCCTATTATGACTTGATTTTGGTCGATTCCACAGACCCAATAGGTCCTGGAGAAGGATTATTTACTAAAGACTTTTATAAGGATTGCTATAATGCCTTAAATGAACATGGAATTCTAATAAATCAACATGAAAGTCCCTATTTTGAAAACTATGCTAAGGAAATGAAGAAGGCCCATATAAAACTTAAATCCATCTTCAATGTTTGTAAGGTCTATCAGTTCCATATGCCAACCTATGCATCTGGACATTGGCTATTTGGGTTTGCAAGTAAGGGGCTTGACCCAATAAAGGACCACCAGAAGGATAAATGGGAGTCTCTAGGCTTAAAGACCAAGTACTATAATTCTGGAATACATTTAGGGGCATTTTTGCTCCCAACATATGTTGAAGAAAAATTGAATGGAGTAATTTAAATAATCCTTGGAGAAAAATGGAGGTGAGTTTATGCAAATAGTAACAATTGTAGGAAGCTTAAGAAAGGATTCATATAATAAAAGAATTGCCCTATTTATGCAAGAAAGATATAGAGGAAAGCTGGATATGGACATTCTATATTTAAACAACCTTCCCTTGTTTAATGTAGATATGGAAAATGATCCTCCTGAAGTAGTTAAAGAATTTAAGGAAAAAATAAGAAATGCTGAAGGGGTTTTCATAGTCAGTCCCGAGTACAATCATTCAATACCGGGAGGATTAAAAAATGCATTAGACTGGTGCTCCAGAGGGGATAGGGTACTTGTGAAAAAGCCTGTATTTATGGTGGGAGCCTCAGATGGAAATGTTGGAACTGCTAGGATGCAAGGTCAACTTCATCAGATATTAAACGCACCGGGTGTTGCGGCCCTAACCCTTCCGGGTAACCATGTATTAATCCCAAATGTACAGAATGATTTTGATGAATCTGGGAATTATGCAAATCAGAGAACCATAAAATATCTTGATAAGGTTGTAGATAGTTTTCTAGCTTGGTCAAAACAGATTTATTGTTAAGGATGCATAAGTGTAAATCAAGCCACTATTTTCGTGGCTTGATTTATTTAAGCTATATAATTAGGTGTAGAATAGACAAATGCATATTGAAAGGAGTTTTTCATGACAAAGGTAAAATTTACTGAAACAGCATTTAGAGATGCACATCAGTCCTTGATTGCAACCAGAATGGGTATTGAAGATATGCTCCCAATTGCTGAAAAAATGGATAAAGTAGGATATCATGCTCTTGAAGTTTGGGGTGGTGCTACATTTGATAGCTGCCTAAGGTTCCTTAATGAGGATCCATGGGAGAGATTAAGGGCTCTTAGGAAGGTATTAAAGAATACTAAGTTACAGATGCTATTAAGGGGTCAAAATCTTCTTGGATATAAGCATTATCCGGATGATATTGTAGATGAGTTTGTCAGATTATCTATTAAGAATGGAATTGATATAGTAAGGATTTTCGATGCTCTTAACGATTTAAGAAATATTAGGGCAGCACTTGATGCTACTAAAAAATATGGTGGCCATGCTCAAGCTGCTATTTGTTATACTACGAGTCCTGTACATAATACTAAGTACTATGTCAATTTGGCTATGGAAATGGAGAAAATGGGTGCAGACTCGATTTGTATAAAGGATATGTCAGGGATTCTCTTACCATATCCGGCTTATGAGCTAGTTACTGAGATTAAGAAGGTAATAAATGTACCTTTAGAATTGCATTCTCACTTCACAAGCGGGATTGCAAACCAGACATATTTAAAGGCCATAGAAGCAGGCGTAGATATAATCGATACAGCAATATCTCCACTTGGAAACGGAACTAGTCAACCAGCAACAGAACCAATGGTAGCAGCATTAAGTGAATCCCCATATGAGCCAGATTTAGATAAAGACCTTTTATTGGAAGTTAGTGACTATTTCATGGATTTAAGGGATAAATATATTACCGAAGGGCTATTGGATATTAAAGTTCTGAATGTAGATGTCAATACATTAAAATATCAGGTTCCCGGCGGAATGCTTTCTAATTTAGTAAGTCAATTGAAGATGCAAGGTAAAGAAGAACTTTTTGAAGAAGTTCTTAAAGAAGTACCAAGAGTAAGGGAGGACTTTGGTTACCCACCATTAGTTACTCCTATGAGCCAAATGGTAGGAACGCAGGCAGTATTTAATGTGCTTCTAGGTGAAAGATATAAGATGATTCCTGTAGAAGCTAAAAACTATGTTAAGGGCCTTTATGGAAAGCCTGCAGTAAAAATATCAGATGAAATTAAATCAAAAATAATTGGCGATGAGGAAGTATTCAACGGAAGACCAGCCGACCTTCTAAGTCCACAATTAAATAATTCTAGAGAAGAAATTAAAGAATACCTTGAGCAGGAAGAAGATGTACTGAGCTATGCCTTATTCCCTCAAGTAGCTATTGAATTCTTTAAACAAAGGCAAGCAAAAAAGTATCGTATATCAAGTGAACTCCTAGATGAGGATTTTCAAACCCACCCTATTTAGTTGCTAGATTTACAAAATCAAAGGTCCGTAATTATTTATTACGGGCCTAAATTTATATCTATAGATTTTCATGATTCTATATTGCCCATTCTCCATCTTTGAAAATTTGAAGCTTCTCTCCCTTATGAGTAGTTCCAACAATAGATAAATCACTTGAGCCTATCATAAAATCCTCATGGGTTAGGGAATTGTTAACTCCTGCTTTTTCAAGCTCCTCATCCGTCATTTTTTCTCCATCTTTTAAGCTTGTAGGGTAAGCTTTACCAAAGGCTAGATGGCAGCTGGCATTTTCATCGAACAAGGTATTGAAGAATACTATATCTGCCTTTGAGATTGGTGAACTATGAGGAACTAAAGCTACCTCTCCGAGATATTGTGCTCCCTCATCTATATCTAGTAAATTCTTTAATATTTCCTGACCTACTTTAGCTTCAAAGTTCACCACTTTACCGTCTTTAAAAACTACTTTAAAATCATCAATTAAGCTTCCGCTGTAATTTAATGGTTTTGTGCTATATACTATGCCATTCACCCCATTCTTATGAGGTAGAGTATAAACCTCTTCTGTAGGGATATTTGCTACAAAGAAAGTGCCTTTTGCATTCTTTCCTCCTCCGCCTGCCCATTTGTGATTTTTGGGTAATTCAACTTTTAAATCAGTACCATTTGATGAAGTATAATGAAGGTTCTTAAATCTTATATCATTTAGATAATCTACTTTTTCTTCTAAGTTATTGATATGGTCTTTCCAAGCTTGAACAGGATTTTCCAAATCCATTCTAGTAGCCTTGAAAATCGCTTCCCAAAGTTTCTCTACAGCTTCATTCTCATTTAGATTCTTAAATACCCTCTGAGCCCATCCTTTTGTTGGTATAGCTATAACGCACCATGAATTTATGTCGTTCATAGTGTATTTTCTAAATGGTTTCATTCCAAGCCCTGCGGATTTGTTAGCAGCAGCTATTTTCTTTGGGTCTATATCCTTTAGTAGTTCAGGATCGTCGGCATGTATTGAAATAAATCCTGCTCCCTTCTCGGCATAGTCAACCATTGCATCGCATTTCCACTTTGGGAAGTTCTCAAATACTGAAATTGGAGCATTTTCGTACTTGAGTTTGATTAAGGCTCCATCACTCCAATTGATATAAACATCGCTGGCTCCGGATGCATAAGCATTTTTTGCAAGAAGTCTTACGAAATCCGCACCTTCTACCGGAGCTGAAATTACAAGTGGCTGTCCCTTTTGAAGGTTTATCCCTACATCCACAGTTAATCTTGCATATTCATTAAGTTTGTATTGAAAATGGTTCATTTTATCACCTCGAATAGATTGTAATTTAAATACCGTGGTAATTGCATAGCAATTATTTCACAACTTGTAACTAGGTGAGATATGTTCACCTAGTTTTAGTTTAGCTTAGATGGAAGCTTTTGTAAACAGATAGAGGTTTTTTGATGAAATTGCTATAAAAATCCTTTAAATACCTAAAATGTTAATATTTTTTTAAATTAAGTGGGTATAGATAGTATATAAATTATTTTAAATTCATACTGATTTAGTGAGGAAGGAGGCTTTAAAATATGAAAATACTAGTCGCGGTAGATGGTTCAAAGTATTCGGAAAAGGCATTATTTAAAGCAAGAAAGATTGCTGAAGGTCTAGGCAGTGAGGTTACAATTCTCCACGTTATTAATCCTTTAAGGGACACAGTCTACATTAATAACAGAGAGCTTGCAAATGAGATTAAGAAAAATGCATTAGCCCGTGGAGATGAAGTAATTAAAAAATCCCAAGAGGTCTTTAAAGACTTTAGCGGAAAATTATTTACAGAAACTAAAGTTGGTGATGCTGTAGATGAAATTATTAAATTTGCAGAAGAAGGTGGATTTGACCTGTTAGTTATGGGAAGCAGAGGAGGAGGAGTATTTTCAAGAGCTCTGCTAGGGAGTGTTTCCGATAAGGTTGTGCATCATATCAAGACTTCGGTTTTGATAGTTAAATAGTAGAAATAATAATATATGGAGGGTTTAAAATGAAAAAAATACTTGTAGCAATTGATGGGTCCGATAGTGCAAATAGAGCACTGGATAAAGCTAAGAAAATCGCAGAGTGTATGGGCAGTGAAATTACAATTCTAAATGTAGTTACTCCAATGCCGAACTATGGCGATGTTCGACCTAATTTGAAAGTTATACAAGAAGTTCAGGACAATAGTAAAATTAACAGTGAGACAATGTTAAAAAATGTGTTAGATGGTTTTAAAGATTTTACCGGTAAAGTAGAAACTAAGACTAGACTGGGTAATCCAGCAGAAGAGATAATACTTGAAGCAGAGGGCGGAGGATATGATGCAATAATAATGGGTTCCAGAGGGCAAGGAGTATTCGCAAGAACATTACTTGGCAGTGTATCCAATAAGGTAGTAAACCATTCCAATGTGTCTGTATTTATTGTAAAATAACATTGAACGTAGATAATGCTATCTGAGAAGATAGCATTTTTTATGAGTTTCTCCTATAACGAGTTGTAGATGTTCCCCACTTTAAAGAATTTTGTCGTTTTAATTTCTCTTTAGTGTTCTTATAACATATATTTTGTAAATTTTGTGGTATACTATATTTGGTAAGTTATTTAGCTTGATTACTATGCAACTTTGGGATACTTAAGGAGACTTTATATGGATTTACAGTTGGACATGTTCGAAATTATTAATACGAAAAATGATATACCTGATAAGGAGATACCTATCGGTAGCAAATTAAAAGATAATCAGTCCTGGTGTCCTTATTGCTCCAAACCCGTAATATTTATTAAGGATCAGGCTCATGGCATTAGAAGATGTCCATATTGCAACATTAGCGACAAGGATTATAACGTAAAAATGGTAAATAATAGGTGGCTATAACAATAGATTAATATTGACAAAATAGGGAAAATATGATGATATAGAACTAATAAATAATACGTACATAAAAATGGGAGGTTAATAATTACATGGGAGACGAATCTGGAGCCACGATAACAGGGCAATTGTTTTTAATAGGTTTTCTTACTTTATTAAATGCATTTTTCGCTGCATCGGAAATGGCAATGGTATCAGTTGACAAGAAGAGGCTGGGTTTTCAGGCAGAAGAAGGTAATAAGAAGGCAAGGATGTTGTTGAATCTTCTTTCTGAACCTTCAAAGTTTTTATCGACAATTCAGGTAGGCATAACATTCGCGGGGTTTTTCTCATCTGCTTCAGCAGCGGTGGGAATATCAGACAGCTTGGGAAAATTTCTTAATAGCTATGGTGTTCCATTTGCCAAGGATATAGCATTTGTGGGTGTAACCCTTATATTATCTTATATCACCTTGGTATTTGGGGAATTGGTTCCCAAGAGAGTAGCATTACAATATGCTGAGAAATTCTCTTTCTTTGCAATTAAATTTATTACTATAGTGGCTAAGATTATGGGACCTTTTATAAGCTTTTTATCACTTTCTACAAATGGGATTATGCATATTCTTGGCATTAGAACCGAAGGGGTTGAAGAGAAGATTACTCTTGAGGAAATTCGCTCAATGGTAGAGGTAGGGCAAGAACAGGGTGTAATTAATTCTGTAGAACGTGAGATGATAGATAGTGTTATTGGATTTGATGATAAATTAGCTGAAGAAATAATGACTGCAAGAACTGAAGTCTTTATGATTGATTTGGAGGATCCTATAGAGGAATATTTGGGGGAGATGCTAGAACTTAAATATTCTAGAATTCCTGTATATGATGGAGATGTAGATGATATTCTTGGAATACTATATATTAAAGACTTCTTACTGGAAGCCTATAAGGTCGGATTTAACAATGTAGATATTAAGAAGATTCTTAGACCTGCATATTTTATACCGGAACGTAAAAATATCAACGATTTATTCAATGAACTTCAGACTAAGAAGAAACACATGGCTATTCTAATAGATGAATATGGTGGCTTCTCCGGTATTGTTACTATGGAAGACTTAATTGAAGAAATTGTTGGCGATATAGATGATGAATATGACCATGATGAGCCGGATATAAGAAGATTAGATGATAGGAATTTTATGGCCAAAGGCTCTATATCCATCAAAGAATTGAACAGTAATATGGGTACAGAGCTTGATGTTGACTCTGAGGATTATGATACCCTTGGCGGATTTTTAATAGATATGTTGGGCTATATCCCTGATGATGGAGAGCAGGTAATGGTTGAATTTGAAAACCTTGAGTTTTATATTGAGGAGATTAATGAAAAGAGAATTCAACATGTCCATATAGTTATTAATGAA